>JAQGIF010000071.1 GCA_028291345.1 Rhodospirillales bacterium
TGCCGACCAGCAGCGACCGCGGCAGGTGATTGGCCTGAACCGGTTCGTCCTCGCCATATTCGCCGACTTGTGGGACGTCGATCAGTTCCCTGTCGTCGGTCGAGGTGGCGACGCAGCTGCCATAGAGCGTCTTGATCCGTTCGGCATGGGTCACCGGAGTGGTCAGGCCGCGCGCCAGGTCGCTGGTCACATGCGCGCCGCCGATCGGAATGCAGTCGGCATGGACCAGGACACCATCCAGGAACACGCCGATTTCCGTGGTGCCTCCCCCCATATCGACGATCGTGGCGCCCAATTCTTTCTCGTCGTCGACCAGCACAGAAAGGCCCGAGGCGTAAGGCGATACGCAGCAACGATCGACCGCGAGGTGGGTGTCGGCGATACAGCTGGTCAGATTCTTGATCGCGCCGACATTGGCGGTTACGGCGTGCAGATGGACGCCCAGCGCCTGGCCGAACATGCCGCGCGGATCCTCAATGCCGCGATTGCCGTCGATCGCGAAGCCTGTCGGGATCGCATGCAGCAATTCGGTTTCGCCCGCCCGCTCCATGCTGCGCGCATGGGCGAGCGCCCGCCGGAGGTCGAGGTCGCCGACCTGATGACCGGCAATGGTGACCTCGATGGTGACGCCGTGCGATTCGATATGGCCGGCCGACAGATTGACCAAGACCTCCTGAATCGTCTCGCCGCACATCTGTTCGGCGGCATTGACCGCCTGTCCGATCGCGTTGGTGCAGCTCACCATATCGACGATCGTGCCAGCCTTGAGCCCGAGCGAGCTCTGATGACCGACGCCGATGATGCGCAGCTCGTCACCTTCCTCGACGCGGGCGATGAAGCACACGATCTTGGTCGTACCGACATCGACGACGGCGACCAGGCTGCCGCGCGGCCGGTGGCGTATGCGCCTGTTGCCGGTCATGCCCATCGGCTTGTTCCACTCACGGAGATTGATCCATTCACGTCGGCCACGCTCAAATTCCCTGCTGCGGCTTGGTTTTCGCGGGCTGCGGCAGTTCATGCGCCAGCCGCACGATCATCTTTCCAGCGAGACGCAGATCGATCGCGGCCACGTCTCGTTCGAGAACCCGCGTCGAGGCCTCCGCATCGGCCAATTGCTGAAGCGCATCCGGCATGCCCAGTTCGGGCAGCCGCACCTCGACACCATTATCCAGCTTGAGATCCCAGCGCCTGCTACCGATCCAGCTCGACGCCTGTATCCGCTTGGCGAGGTCGGGATGATCTTGAAGGGCTCTCAGCAATTCCGACACATGCGCGGGGGCGTCGCCGCCGACGATCAAGGGCAAGGCCGGAGCGGACTCAATTGCCACCGTACCCAGATTGGCACCGGCGGCATCGATCAGCGTGATCTTCTCATTATGCTGCCAGAGCGCGATCGGCTTGCGCTCGATGATCGTGATCGCGATCGTATCGGGCAGGCGGCGTTCGATCGCGGCGCTGGCGACCCAGGGCAGATTTTCGATCCGTTGGCGCGCGGCTTCGGGATCGAAGGCCAGGATCGGGGCGCCGCGCTGCAATCCGGCGGCGGCAAGCAGCGCCTTGGGATCGGTCTGGTCACGGCCGACCACATCGACCTGCTCAACACGGAATCCTCCGGTCACCGACAAAGCCAGCGATTTCGCGGCGACCTGGTCGAGTACGACCTGAAGCCTGCCGGACCGCCATGACATCACGAGAATTCCACCCGCTGCGATCACTATTGCGGTCTTCAGCCCGCGCTTGGCCAAGCGCAGGATGCCGACATGCTTCTTGGGTTGGCGCCGAACAATGCGTGATGGCGGCGCAGTCAATGTCGGCATGTCGCACCCTCCACGATCCATTCAACCAGATCGGCATAGGACATTCCGGCATGCTGCGCCTGTTCCGGCACGAGTGAGGTCGGGGTCATTCCGGGCTGAGTATTGATTTCTAGAAAGAACAGACCCTGCGTGTCAGAAATTGAATCGTCCCAACGAAAATCACTGCGCGTGACGCCAGTGCATCCGATTACCTCATGGGCCAGTCGTGCATATTCCATTGCCGCGCTATAAACTGATTCGGGGATTTCTGCGGGCAAAATATGCGTTGCGTATCCTTCAGAATATTTCACCGTATAGTCGAATATATCGGCAGAATATGTAATTTCGGTTACTGCGAGCGCACGTGCGCTTTCGCCCGGGCGACTCATTACGCCAACGGTCAACTCCCGTCCCTTGATGTAGGGCTCGACCAACAGCTGCTCGTCCGCGTCCCAAGCCTGGACGGCGGCCGGCTGGCTTGCGCCCTCACGCACAACCATGACCCCGACGCTCGACCCTTCGGCGATCGGTTTCACCACATAAGGCGGCACGATGGGGTGGGCCTCGCCGATTGCAGCGGCAGAAACGATCAGTCCGGTGGGGCTCGGTACGCCAACCGTTCCGACGACCCGCTTGGTGAGCGGCTTGTCCATCGCGACCGCCGAGGCGCGCATACCGGAATGGGTGTAGGATACGCCCAGCAGGTCGAGGATGGCCTGGATCGTGCCGTCCTCGCCGCCGGTCCCATGCAGCGCGTTGAACACGACGTCCGGCAACGGCGACAGGCCCTCGGTAATAGCAGCGAGATCGCAGGGCGGATCGAAGGTTGTGACGTGATAGCCGCGTTCGGCCAGCGCCCCGGCTACGCCCTGCCCGCTGATCAGCGATATTTCGCGCTCGGCCGACCAACCGCCCGTCAGAACCATGACGCGCTTGCGCGTGCCATTGGCGTTAAGGGCGCTCATCGCGGTGCTCCGATCCGCATGATTTCCCAGCTGAGATCGATGCCCGACGCTCCGCGCACCCGGCGGCGGACCTCTTCGCCCAGCGACTCTAGATCGGCGGCGGTGGCTGCGCCGGTATTGATCAAAAAATTGCAGTGCTGCTCCGAAACCTGGGCACCGCCCAGGGTCAGACCGCGGCATCCGGCCCGGTCGATCAATTCCCAGGCCTTGGCGCCCGGCGGATTGGCGAAAGTCGAACCGCCGGTGCGGGACCGGATCGGCTGGGTCTCGGCACGGCGCGCCTGGATGTCCCGCATCCGCTCGGCGATCAGTTCGGGTTGCTCTTCGCGTCCCCGCAAAGTCGCCTCGACGACGATCGCGCCCTCGGGCAGCGTGCTGTGGCGATAGCTGAGACCGAGCGCGGCCCCTTCGATGGTCACGACCTTCCCGGCGCGCGTCACCAGGACAGCGGATTCGATAATGTCGACGATCTCGCTGCCATAGGCGCCGGCATTCATCCTGACCGCGCCGCCGATGGTGCCGGGAATGCCGCTCAGGAATTCCAGGCCAGCAAGGCCGGTGGCAAGCGCCTCCTCGGCAACCGTCAGATCCAGTGCGCCGGCCCCGGCGACAACCTTGGCCCCGTCGATCCGGACACGGGCGAATTCGCCGCCCAGCCGGATGACGACACCGGACAAACCGCCGTCGCGGACCAGCAGGTTCGACGCCACGCCTAACGTCGTCACCGAAATGTCGACCGGGCATGCCGTCAGGAACGCCGCCAAATCTTCGATATCGGCGGGACGAAACAGAATCTGAGCCGGCCCGCCGACGCGGAACCAAGTCAGCGGCGCCAGAGCGACTCCAGCCCGGATGCGCCCCCGCACCGGCGGCAAGTGGTCGGCCAGATCGGGCTTAAGCCGCTGGGCGGCCATCATCGTGCCGCCCCCTTCTGCAAAGCCGTCAGTTCGCCCGGCAGCGAACCCGCCCAGCTGGTGATGCTACCCGCACCCAGGCACACGACGAAATCGCCGGACGCCGTGATTTCGGCGACCATGCCGGCGAGAGCCGCCGGATCGGCCAAGGCGGCGACGTGCCGATGCCCGTGGCCCTGAAGCCCGGCCACCAGCGCATCGCGGTCGATACCGGGCAACGGCGCTTCGCCGGCCGCATAGACGTCGGCTACGATCACCATGTCGGCATCGTTGAAGCAGGTGCAGAAATCCTCGAACAGGCTGGCGAGGCGGCTATAGCGATGAGGCTGAACCACGGCGATTACCTTGGCGCCCGGGCGGCTTGCGACTGCCAGCCGCGCCGCCTTCAGCACCGCCGAAATCTCGACCGGGTGATGGCCGTAATCATCGATCACTGTGACACCGCCGGCCACTCCGGTCTTGGTGAAGCGGCGCTTTACACCCTGGAATCGTGCGAGAGCGCCGTGGATCGCGTGGTCGTCGATCTGCATCTCGTTGGCCACTGCGATGGCCGCGCAGGCATTCTGGACATTGTGCCGGCCCAGCATCGCCAGGTGGATCTGGCTGATGACGCGCGAATCGCCGCCACGGCCGTTGATTTCGATATCGAAGACCGAGCCGTCCGGGCTGGTCTCGACA
>JAQGIF010000073.1 GCA_028291345.1 Rhodospirillales bacterium
GGGATCTGATCCGTGGGGAGGGATTTGCGCTGCATCCGCTCCGTTGGCGGCGGGGCAGCATCAATCTGTTCGGGGCCTTCGCTTCGGTTAGGGAAGTGGCGAACCTCTACCGACGCGCGCGCCCCGATATCGTTCACCATGTCTCGCAGAAACCGATTCTGATCGGCTCGGTCGCAGCGCGGCTGGCGCGGGTGCCCCGTGTCGTCAATGCACTGACCGGACTGGGTTTTCTGTTCGCCGCCTCGACCGTGAAGGCGCGCATCCTGCGCGCAATTCTAGTGCCGGCGTTGCGCAACGTCGCCGCGCGCCCTGGCGTGCGTTTCCTGGTCGAAAATCCTGATGACGGCGCGACCTTGAGACGGCTGGACATGGTCCCGGCGGATCGCATCGTCCTGATCAAGGGCTCCGGTGTCGATGTCGGCCATTATGAGGCGCTGCCCGCACCGGCCGCGGGGCAGGTCGTTATCGGCTGCGCGACGCGCATGCTGCGGATAAAGGGCGTGCGCGATGTCGTGGCGGCATTCCGGCTGCTGCGGGCGCGGGGTTCGAGCGCGCGCCTGCTGCTGGCCGGCGCGTCGGATCCGGAAAATCACGCCGCGATACCGGAGGCCGAATTGCGCGCATGGGGAAACGAGCCCGGCATTGCGTGGTTGGGGCACGTGCCGGACATACGCGAAGTATGGGAGCGGGCGCACATCGCGGTTCTCGCCAGCCTGGGGGGCGAGGGTATCCCGATGAGCCTAATGGAGGCGGCGGCCTGCGGACGGCCTCTTGTCGCGACGGATGTACCGGGGTGCCGCGAGATCGTCGTGCCGGGTGAAACCGGGCTTTTGGTCCCGCCCGGCGATCCGGCGAGCTTGGCCAATGCGCTCCAGGCGATGACGGAGAGCGCCGAACTCAGGCAGCGCTGCGGGGCGGCGGCGCGCGAGCGGGTCACGAATGGGCTTGACGCGGGGACTGTCGGCCGCGAGACGGTAGCGGTCTATCGCGACTTGCTGAAAGGTGGTCGCGACCTGCTGACCGCCGGGCAGAATCCAAGCCAGTGATCAATTACTTCCTGTCCCATACATTCTCTCTGTTCGTGCTTGCCGTTCTGATGAGCGCGGCGCTGACCGGTGGAACGCTCGCTATTCTGCGGCGGCGGGCGATCTTCGACCTGCCGAACGAGCGGAGCAGCCACACCGTGCCGACGCCGCGTGGCGGCGGTTGGGGCGTGATGCTCGCCCTGCTGCCTTTCTGGATCTGGGCGAGTTGGCGCACGGGGCGCCTGCATGAACCGGTCGAGCTCGCTTTGCTTGGCGGGGCCGTGCTGTTGATGGCTATATCCTGGATCGACGATAGGCGTGGGCTGGGACCGATACCGCGTTTCGCCACTCAGCTGGTGGCGGCTGGAGCGGTGATAGCGCTGCTGCCGCGCGATCTGTCGATGACCGCCGGGCTGTTGCCGCTACCGCTCGACCGGCTGTTCGCGACGCTCGTATGGCTGTGGTTCGTCAATCTGTTCAACTTCATGGATGGGATCGACGGGCTCGCCGGCGGCAGCGCCGCCGCGATGGGGCTGGGACTAATGCTGGTGTCGCTGCGACATGGGCCGAGCCAGCTCGAGGCGTTCCGCGGAGCAATGATTATCGCCGTCGCCATCGGCTTCCTGATCTGGAACTGGCATCCGGCGAAGATATTCCTCGGCGATATCGGTTCCGTGCCGATCGGCTTCCTGCTGGGCTTTTGCCTGGTGCGGCTGGCGATGGATGGCGGGCAGGTCCCAGCGCTGATCATTCCGCTTTATTATCTCGCCGATGCGACGATCACCCTGGTCAAGCGGGCGCGGCGGGGCGAGCGTGTCTGGCAGGCGCATCGCGAGCACTATTATCAGCGCTCGACCCAACTCGGTCGCAGCCATGCCCGCACGGCCAAAACCGCGATCATGGTGCAGCTGGCGCTCGCCATATTCGCCTGGCTGTCCGTGCTGTGGGGCTGGTGGATGATGATTCCGGCGGTCGGGCTCGTTATCCTACTGCTGAGATGGATGGCGCGCCCGCCGAGATTGTGACTTGGGGCATCATCGGCGCAATAAGTTGGTTTTATATATGGGAGGAACGGGATGATCAGAATGATGGCGGCGGGCGCGGTCGCGCTTATGGGTATTGTCGGCAGTGCGGCGGCTGCGGACGCGCCGGCGCCACAGGCTTCACTGATGACGGTGAAGATCGCGGTCGCCGATTTCCAGAAATCGACCGATTTCTACGTCAAATATTTCGGCATGAAACAGGGCGCGAAATATAACGAAGCCGAACAGGGTGTGGATTGGCCAACGCCCGGGCAGGGGTCGAATCTGATCCTGGTCAATGATCCCACCGGAAAGCTGAAGCTGACGCCGGGAACGGCCTGGATCATGTTCAAGGTTCCCGACGCCAAGAAGATGGCTAAGGCGATGGTCGATGCCGGCTTCAAAGGTGTCGAGGCGCCGATTGAAATGAAGGAATATCAAACCATCGTCGTGAACGCGCGCGATCCCGACGGCAATCAGATTGAAATGCTCCAGGTCGGCCCGGCCCGATGACGTGTTGTTGACATTGATGCTGCGCACGAAATGATTCTGGTCACTGGCGCCACCGGCTTCGTCGGGCGAGGCTTGGTCGAGCATCTGCGTTCGACAGGCCGGCGGGTGCGGCTGGCAGTGCGTGAAGCCGGCGACCTTCGGGACGACGCAATCCCAATCGGCGATATCAGCTTCGAGACCGACTGGTCCCGCGCGCTGGATGGCGTCGACACGGTCATGCATCTGGCGGGCCGTGCCCATGTAATGGCGCGGGAACGCGATGCGCTGACGCAGTTTCGCAGGGTCAACGCGGCCGGTACGCAGCGCCTGGCCCGGCAGGCGGAAGCGGCGGGTGTCCGGCGTTTCGTCCTGCTGAGTTCGGCGAAGGCCGCGGCCGACACGACCGGCCAACGTGCCTTGCTGGAGACCGATCCTACGAACCCGCGCTCGCCTTACGGTATCTCAAAACTGGAGGGCGAGTTGGCGCTGTGGGACTCCGCGCGCCGGATGGAGGCGGTGGTACTGCGTCCGCCGTTGGTCTATGGCCCGGGCGTGGGGGCGAATTTTCGTGCCTTGCTGGGGCTGGTCGATTCCGGCCTGCCGCTGCCGCTCGGTGCCGTCCGCAACCGCCGCAGCCTGATCTCACGCGCTAATCTGGTCGATGCAATCGCCGTCGCTGCAACCGCGAACGAGGCGGTAGGAAAGGTTTTCTTCGTGACCGAGGGGCCGCCGCTATCCACCCCCGCGCTGGTCCGTGGCTTGGGATTGGCGCTGGGTAAACGGGTTCGCCTGATGGCGTTTTCACCGCCCCTGATGATCACGCTCGCTGCGCTTGCCGGACGGCGCGAAACGGCCGAGAGCCTGCTAGGTTCGCTCGCCGTCAACGGCTCCGCCTTCCGCGCCGCGACTGGATGGACGCCGCCGGTCGTGCAGCAGATGGCGTTCAATGAGGTGGCGGCATGGTATAAGCAGACGAAAGGATCGCGCTAACCCATGTTTCCCAGCCTGTTTTTCGGCCTGCGCACTGCCAAAGTGCCGGTCAGCCTTAAGGAATATCTGATGCTGATGGAGGCGCTGGATGCTCGTGTCGCGGGCTGGAGCGTCGATGATTTCTACTATATCGCCCGCGCCTCGCTGGTAAAGGACGAGCGGTATCTGGACAGGTTCGACCGCGTATTCGGCGAGGTGTTTCGCGGCGCCCTGCCCCTCGAGGGCGCAACGCCGGAAGAGATTTTGGCGCGCTCGCTTCCCGAGGAATGGTTGCGCAAAATGGCCCAGAATTTGCTGACCGACGAGGAAAAGGCGCAGATCGAGGCGCTGGGCGGCTGGGATAAGATCATGGAGACGCTGAAACAGCGTCTGGAGGAACAGCAGGGGCGGCACCAGGGTGGCTCCAAATGGATCGGCACGGCGGGCACCTCGCCGTTCGGCGCCTATGGTTATAACCCGGAGGGGGTGCGGATCGGCCAGGACGAAAGCCGCAACCGGCGCGCGGTGAAGGTGTGGGACAAGCGCGAGTTCCGCAACCTGGACGACGATGTCGAGCTCGGCACCCGCAACATCAAGGTCGTGCTGCGCCGGCTGCGCAAATTCGCCCGCACCGGTGCGTTGGATGAACTGGACCTATCGGGCACCGTACGTTCGACCGCCCACAATGGCGGCTGGTTGGACCTCAAGCTCCAGGCCGAGCGGCATAATGCGGTGAAGGTGCTGCTGCTGCTCGATATCGGCGGTTCGATGGACGATTACGTCCGCATCTGCGCGGAGTTGTTCTCAGCCGCCAAGACCGAATTCAAGCATCTGGAGCAGTTCTACTTCCACAACTGCCTGTATGAATCGATGTGGAAGGACAATCGCCGCCGCGACAGCAACCGGGTGGCGACCGCCGAACTGCTGCGCACCTATGGTGCCGATTACCGCGTCGTCATCGTCGGCGACGCCTCGATGAGCCCCTATGAGATCATCCAGCCCGGCGGCAGCGTGGAGCATTGGAATGAAGAGTCCGGCGCGGTCTGGCTGACCCGCCTGACCGAAACGTTCGAACGTGTGGTCTGGCTGAACCCGACCCCCGAACGCTCCTGGTCCTACACGCAATCCACCGGTATCATCCGCCGCATCATTGCAGACCGGATGCACCCGCTGACGATCGGCGGCCTAGAGGCGGCGATGAAGTATCTAAGCCGGTAGAGGATAGTCGGCCAATCTGGTGTAGGGTGGATGAGCGAAGCGTAATCCACTTTTGGGCCAATGGGCTGGATTGGTGGAATGCGTTACGCTTTTCCACCCCCACGACGGCGATCGAATTATTGTCGACGCGAAGGAGCGAATAGCATGAGTGCCGGGCTGACCTTGCTTTCCGATAATGAACTGACCCGCCTGCGGGAGCGGATCGTCGATCTAGCTCGCCTAGCAAGAGCCGAGCAGCGGGAAGCTGTTGCCGGCCAGCTTGAGGCCATCGATATCGAGCGTGACCGGCGGCTGTCCGCGCCGGTCGGTTAATTTGGATTTTCGTGCGTAAATAATCGAAACAAACATCGATGAGGCCTTATAAATTAGGCATAGCTTCACCAATTAGAAGCTGCGGATTTAATTGAATTCATTCCCGGATTGGAAAACATCTTGGCCAAAAGTCAGAAAAAGAGCAGCCGGGAAGTTAAGAAGCCGAAACAAGATAAGAAATCCGCGCCCAGCACCGCGCCGTCTTTTCTGACTCCGCCGCGTAAGAAATAAACATCGACGTTTTCGTATTACGTTGCGAATTCATCACTTTACACGCCTGGATTGATCGAGTTGTCCCTGCCGATGCGCGGCCGGGCGGCGCTTTTGATATTCACGCTTTCGCTTTCAAAGGATCAATGACATGGCTGCTAAAGACGTAAAATTCGGTGCCGACGCGCGCGTTCGCATGCTGCGCGGCGTAAATGTGCTGGCTGACGCGGTGAAGGTCACGCTGGGTCCGAAGGGCCGCAACGTCATCCTCGATAAATCCTATGGCGCGCCGCGCATCACCAAGGATGGCGTCGCTGTCGCCAAGGAAATCGAGATGGGCGACAAGTTCGAGAATATGGGCGCCCAGCTGATGCGCGAAGTCGCGTCGAAGACCAACGACCTCGCCGGCGACGGGACGACGACCGCGATCGTACTCGCCCAGGCGCTGATCAAGGAAGGCAACAAAGCCGTTGCCGCCGGCATGAACCCGATGGATCTGAGGCGCGGCATCGATATCGCGGTCGCGGCGGTGATCGCCGACGTGAAGTTGCGCGCCAAGAAGGTCTCGACCAATGAGGAGATCGCCCAGATCGGTACGATCTCTGCCAATGGCGACAGCGAAATCGGCCAGATGCTAGCGCGCGCCATGGAAAAGGTCGGCAATGAAGGCGTGATCACGATCGAGGAAGCCAAGACGCTGGAGAACGAACTCGAAATCGTTGACGGCATGCAGTTCGACCGCGGCTATCTCTCGCCGTATTTCGTCACCAATGCGGAAAAGATGGTTGCCGAACTCGACAATCCGTACATCCTCCTGCACGAGAAGAAACTGTCCGGGCTCCAGGCCATACTCCCGCTGCTCGAGGCGGTTGTGCAGTCGGGCCGTCCGCTGCTGATCATCGCCGAGGACATCGAGGGCGAAACGCTGGCGACGCTGGTGGTCAACAAGCTGCGCGGCGGCCTGAAGGTCGCGGCGGTGAAGGCGCCAGGCTTTGGCGACCGGCGCAAGGCGATGCTGGAAGATATAGCCGTCTTGACCGGCGGCCAGGTCATTAGCGAAGAGACCGGTGTGAAGCTCGAGAACGTCACCTTGGATTATCTCGGTACGGCCAAGACGGTCCGGCTGACCAAGGACGACACCACGATTGTCGACGGCGCCGGCGCAAAAGCCGATATCGAAGCCCGTGTCGCCCAGCTTCGTGCCCAGATCGAAGACAGCACGTCGGATTACGACAAGGAAAAGCTGCAGGAGCGGCTGGCTAAACTGGCCGGCGGCGTCGCAATCGTCAAAGTTGGCGGCATCACCGAGGTCGAGGTCAAGGAACGCAAGGACCGCGTCGAGGACGCGATGCATGCGACCCGTGCCGCGGTCGAAGAAGGCATCGTTGCCGGCGGTGGTGTCACCTTGCTTTATGCCGCCCGCGCAATCGACAATTTGACCTCGACCAATTCCGACCAGAAGGTCGGCATTGACATCGTGCGCCGGGCCCTGCGCGCGCCGGTTCGCCAGATTGCCGAAAACGCGGGAACCGACGGTTCGATCGTCGTCGGCAAGCTGCTGGAATCCAACGACACGAATTTCGGCTATGATGCCCAGAAGAACGAGTTCACTGATTTGGTGAAGGCGGGCATCATCGACCCGGTCAAGGTCGTGCGCATCGCGCTTCAGGATGCGGCGTCGATCGCGGGGCTGATCATCACCACCGAAGCAACGGTGGCGGTACGGGCCGAGGGCGGCGAGCAGGCAGAAGCCGGCTAATGAGCATGCAAATCCGCGTCGGCTATGAGTTGATCTATAACTTCCCCAAGCCGACGCCGGTGATCCTGACTCTAAATATCCATGCGTCGCGCGCGGGGGATATTCTGTCGCCCGATTTCATCGTCGCCGAACCGCATATCCGGGTATCAGGCTATTATGACGGCTTCGGGAACTGGTGCAGCCGGATCGTCGCGCCGGCAGGCCGGATACGCCTGTCGACCAGCGCGCTGGTGCAGGATTCGGGAGACGTCGACATTGTCGCTCCCAACGCGGAGCAGTACGCCGTGGAGAACCTGCCGGAGGACACGCTGGTCTTTCTGCTCGGCAGCCGCTATTGCGAGACCGACCGCCTCTCCGAAATCGCCTGGTCGCTGTTCGAGAAAACCCCGCCTGGATGGGCGCGGGTTCAGGCGATCTGCGACTATGTGCATAACCGCATCGCCTTCGGCTATGAGCATGCCCGGGTGACCAAGACCGCCTGGGAGGTCTTCAACGAGCAGCGCGGCGTCTGCCGCGACTACGCCCATCTGGCGGTCGCCTTCTGCCGTTGCATGAATATCCCGGCGCGCTATTGCACCGGCTATCTGGGTGACATGGGCACGCCCAAGCCCTGGGGCGTGATGGATTTCGCCGGCTGGTTCGAAGCCTATCTCGGCGGCCGTTGGTACACGTTCGACGCCCGTAACAACATCCCCCGCATCGGCCGGGTTTTGATCGCCCGCGGCCGTGACGCGGCGGATGTCGCCATCGCCACGACCTTCGGTCCGAACACGCTGGAGAAATTCACCGTGTGGACGGACGACGTCGCAGAGGACGCGGTGGCGCTGACTGGCTGACCCAACCCG
>JAQGIF010000099.1 GCA_028291345.1 Rhodospirillales bacterium
CGAAGGCTTGCCGATAGAGGCGTTCGATCTCTTTGTGTTGCTCCTGTGTATCCATCACTTTTACTACCACAGGGGCGGTCAAAAGGCAAGTTCTAATATATGATAAAGACCATTATCACATATAGGAACCAGAGTTAGAGGTTGGCGCTAGAGTCAGGATGGGGAGCGGGAGCAGCGCGAACGATCGCGTGATCTGTCCAAGGATCGCGAGAGGGACGGGGATCGAGCGGTAAAAGGCGAATCTGATCGAGTTTTGAACCTGATAACGCTGGCTACCGACGAACCAATTCACATTGGTCAATGTTCGAAGCATCGGCAATCCGGCCCACGACAGTGACGGACGGCGATGCTGCGCCGCTCTCAATTTTGCCGATGAATCGAGGGCTCAGCGCAACGCGCTCAGCGAGTGCCTCCCTGGCATCGAGGAACAGAGGCTGGAAGGGGTAGCTCGAGCTTTGCCACAGGCGCCGTCAGGCGGCAGATTAATCCGCTCGGCATATAACGCACTTCGACATGTCCCTCGAATGCCCAGGCTAATTGACCTTCGATGAGCTGCGATCCAAAGCCCTTAATCGATGGGAGCACAACCGGAGGGCCTCCACTCTCGCGCCATAGAAAATGAAAAACGGCCACTCCGTCGTCGATCTTTTCCCACCAGGAAATCGCGATCCGCCCTCGGTCATTGGACAGCGCGCCGTATTTTATCGCGTTCGTCGCCAGCTCGTGAACGGCCAGACCCAGGGACAACGCCTGCTTGGATCCTATGACTATCTCCGGGCCAGACACCGAGATGCGGCGATGACCCATTCTGTGAGGCGTGAGTGCCTGCTCCACCACATCCCGAGTCGGGATGGCGGCGTGACTTTTGGCGGTAAGGAGTTTGTGAGCTTTGCCGAGAGCACCGAGGCGACTCATAAAAGTATCAAGCACGGTATCCGAGACCGCACCGCGGAATGTTTGCGACGCGATGCCGCTCACGACCGCAAGCGTGTTTTTGACCCGATGTTCAAGCTCGGCGTTGATCAGTTGCAAATGCTGTTCGGCATGAACGTGGTCTGTGACATCAACGCCCGCAACGAAAATGCCCGAAATTGCTCCATTGGCCTCCACAATCGGCTGGAAGACGAAATCCACGAAGATTTCCTTAAGTGGCCCCCCAGCCAGAGGCCGTACCTTCAGGGGCGCCCGGGTGCCGACACGTGCTTTTCGCGCATTGTAAGCCTCCTCGAGGAGTTCCAAAGCCCCCTGCGGCACGATCTCGGGTATGATTTCTCGAAGCGGCTTACCGATGAAATCGCGGCCGCCGATAAGGTTCACAAACGCTGAATTGGTGAATTCGAACACTTGATCAGGGCCGCGTAACACCGCCATGTAGCCAGGGGCTTGCTCAAAAAGCTGCGTCAGCTGGCGTGTTTGACCCTCGAGAGATTCGTGTGACAAGTGCTGTGACGTCACTTCGCTGCAAAGCACAAACACGCCGCCGACGCCGCCTTCGATTGGTTCAAAACTATACGACCACCAGGCGTTTACCGGCTGCCCCCTGCGTATCACCGGCGCCAGACGATTTTCTTCCGATGTCGCCCCTTTACCTGCCATGACGTATTCGACCTGCGGACCGACAACGTCCCAGATATCCGCGCAGAAATCACGGGCGCGCCCCCCCAGCGCGCTCGGGTGTCGCCGAGCCTCCATCATTGGAATGTAGGAATCATTATAGAATTGTATCAGCTGTGGCCCCCACCAAATGAGCATCGGTTGCTGAGCATTAAGTAGCAGCTGAAGGGTAACCTTTAGGCTTTCCGGCCAGCCTTCCGGTGGTCCGAGCACGGAACCTCTCCAGTCGTACGCACGAATACGGGCGCCCATTTCGCCGCCGCCGGCTAAAAAGTCGAACTCGTTCGATTGTGTTAAAGTCGTTTCCAATAGAGTCACGGGGCTCTTCCGGTTATTATGGACATATATTTGAGCAATTACTTAGTAATTGGCAGTGCTCCTACGGCCATGCTCTCATCACAGTGCACTAATTTTTGGCAACGAATCGTGGCGCTTCAAAAACCGTGCCTGATCAACTCCACCACCAAACGCAAAGCGCGCGCGCGTCGCTGCGTCAGGCTCTCACGGTTACTCCGCGACGCACGCTCACTCCCTGTCCACCGCAACACAAAGGGGCACTTATTCGGCGCGCCGATTGACAGTGTACGTAACCTAATAGAGCTCTCGACAGAGCCCTTGCGCCCTTGCGCCCTTTCACCTGATCCGCCAGGCGGATACGCGGCTCAGGACCGCTCCCGTCGTTGCATAGGCCATGCATCTCGGCAAAGTCCGTAGGCGTAATTAACTTCGCGCCGTTCGTGCCGTCCGCAGAAATTTTTCCTTGGAAATCCGCCAGCATCCGCAGGCTTTGGAGTCCTTTCCGTCTGATTTTGTCTAGTACATGTGTTGCCCCCCATTGATCGACAGAGTCGATCCGGTGATGAAGCCGGCGTCGTCCGCGACCAGGAAGGCCACGCCGCGCGCGATCTCATGCCCTTGGCCGAGACGCCCCACCGGAATTCGCGCAACGATCTTATCCAGCACGTGCGCCGGCACTTTGCGCACCATGTCGGTGTCAATATAGCCTGGCGCGATCGCGTTCACCGTGACGCCCTTGCCGGCGCCTTCCTGGGCCAGGGCTTTGGTGAAGCCGTGAATGGCCGATTTGGCGGCGGCGTAGTTCACCTGGCCGTACTGGCCGGCTTGGCCGTTGACCGAGCCGATATTGACGATGCGGCCAAAACCGCGCGAGCGCATGCCGCCGAACACCGGGGACGACATGTTGAAGCAGGAGCTGAGGTTGGTTTCGATGACCTCGGCCCAGTCTGTGTAGGTCATCTTGTGCATCGTTGCATCGCGCGTAATGCCGGCATTGTTCACCAGCACATCGGCGGGACCGAGTTCTTTCTCGATTTTGCCGATGGCGTCGCGGCACGAATCATGGTCGCCGACGTTCCATTTCCAGGCGGGAATGCCGGTTGCGGCCGTGAATTCCTGAGCCCTTTCATCATCGCCGCCGTAACCGGCCGCGACCTTGTACCCCTTGTCCCGCAATGCCAGCGCGATTGCTTCGCCGATGCCGCGCGTTCCCCCCGTGACGATAGCCACCCGTGTCATGATAATTCCTGAATTGTTGCGCGAATGGTGAAAGGAAGCCGGGGCGCCTAATCCGAGCGCACCGGTGGTTCGTTCGCTACGGCGTCGGAGAACTGGGTTTCATAGCGGTTTTGGCTTTTGCGACGGCGTCTTTCATCTCGGTGAGGCTTTCGGTAACCCGTTTGGCGACCAGATCGCCGACCTCGGCATTTACTTTCGTGAGAAGGCCGGATGCTTCGCGCAAGTTGCTGACGCCCTTCTCGAAAGAGGTCTTCACGGCGTCGGCATGCTGCGCGAACTTCTCATCCGGCGCGCCTGGTGACCAAAGATGGCGCAATCCGTTCGCGCCCTCGGTGGCCGTTTGCGTGAGAATCTCGACCTGGCGGCGATATATTGTCAGCCAGGACTCAGCGGCGATTCGCGTGGCCGCCGCGACCGCTTCGACATTTCGGCGCTGCACTGAAACTATGTGGTCGACCGGTAATACCTGGATTGGGAATGATGTTAATAAGCTGCCAAAATCAATAGGTTGTGCTGTACTCTGAGTTCTCATCGAATAATCGCCTCTTTAATTTTGGGTTAGTCTGCGATGTGCTCCAGCCACGATCCGTGGACCGGTCCAAAAGTAATGCGGAATGCATTCTTCTCGGCTACTATGATTTGCGCTGAACCCTTTGTCCGTCTTCTAGCGTACAATACTATGCTGTCTCGCAGCATCGGCGCCGCCCCTCCTCGGACGCGCTACGCGCCAGGGTAGGTGCGAGTAGATCTCCCGGCGGGTCTGAATGCATTCGCATGCGACCTGCTCGAGCCCGTACGGGTCCATGATGGTGATTCGCCCCCGCGCCTGGGTGATCAGGCCGGCGCATTGCAACGCCCGCGCAACCGTGGTGATCCCGGGACGTCGCACGCCGAGAAGGTGGGCGATCACCTCCTGGGTCAGCGGCAGCACGTCGCTACCGGTGCAGTCGCGGGCCGCCAGCAGCTTGGCTGCGCAGCGCGCCTCGACCGAATGCCAGGCGATGCAGGCGGCCCGTTGCCCGACCAGCGCCAGGACCGCAACGGTAAATGCCCGCAGATAATAACGAAGAACGGGGGTGCCTTGGATCACGCCGCGAAGTTCGGAGCCTGAAACACACATCGCGGGTCCTCCGATCGTGCTGACCAACTCGAATGGATGGCTTAGAGGGCCCAAAACCGACGCCAAGCCGACGGCGCCTTGGTGGCCGACGCCCCCGATCTCGACCGAGTTGCCGTCGCGCATCGTCGCAAGCGACGAGATCATCCCGCCGCACGGGAAGATCACCCGATCCGATTCTTCGCCGGCGCGTTGCAGAACGGCGTTTGGCACCAGCAAGATGGGCTTGAGGAGCGGACGAAGGTGCGCAAGCTCCCCTCTCGGAAGCGAATTCAGCAGCTGGTTGGTCGGCCCGTAGCTCATGGCCATTCTCCGGCCACCGATGCTTAACTGGGCATTCTTGTCGGACTGCCCCCGGACAACGGCGGCTCGTGCAGCGTCAATTTGTCACGTTAGCACGAAGTTTATCTGATCAGGCAAAAAATCCGGTGAGGCGGCCCGCGACTTCCCCTCGCTCGACGGCGGACATTCGCTTCACTAAATGCGCAACGCGCCCGTCGATCATCAGGAAGACCCCTGAGCCAGCGCGCACCGATTCATATCGGCGTGTTGCGCTCCAGAAACGCGCGTACGCGCCGAATTGACTCTTCGAGATAGTTTGGCCCGCGCCAGTCGGTCTGGACCTCGATATTCGGCGCGAGGGCGGCGATCTCCGCGCTTGTATGGGGCGGGTGCGGCTTGTCGGTGCCGGGCTGGAGAAACAAGGGCGTCCGGCAGTTCTTTACGAAATCACGCGTGACGGAAAAGACGAAATCGCCACCGAACATGTTGCGGCCGAACGCGTCGATGGTCGCTTGGGAAATCGAAGGCTCGCGGGCGCGCACCGTCTCGCCATAGCTTTCGACCCCGGCGTCCCAGACATCGCGGTTATCATCGAGGCCGATCGGATTCTGCAGCACGGCCGCGGTGACGCGACAGGGGTCGTGTTCGATCGCTTCGAAGCAATAGCTGCCGCCGATGCAGCCGCCCATCACATGGAACCTGTCAAAGCCCAGCTGATCCATCAGGGCGAAATGATCGCCGGCAAATGTGTGCCAGCCGTCATCGGGTTTGACGTCGCCCATCGACTTGCCGGCATTGCGCTGATCCATCGCGATCACGGTAAATCTGTCGGACAGCGCCGCGCGTGGGTCCATCCAGGGCGCGTTCGCGAGCGACCAGAAGCCAACCGCCGATTTTAGCCCACCAGGTGCAAACAGCAGAATGGGAAAGCCGGTGCCGTGGACCTCATAATAAAGCTCCGCATCCGGACGCTTGAACATTGCCATGATGATCGCTCCGCATCGCCGCCCGATCGGCAGCGTGAAGAGGATTAATCGTCGAGCGCCTGATAGGCCAGTGCCCAAATATCGGTATAGATCGGCTCGGGCACGGGGCTGCGCATCATCCGCTGGGTCAGCAAAATGCAGGTCAGACCCTCGTTCGGGTCGTTGCGCGCCGACGTGCCCAGCCCGCCGTCCCAGCCGTAGCTGCCGGGCGAGAGATAGCCGTGGCGCTGCGTCGTTACACCCATGCCGAAGCCCCAGCCATTGGTGTCCCAGAAGCCGGGATAGAACGGCGATGCCGCTTTTTGCGCCGGAGTCAGCTGATCTGTCGTCATCACCTCGACGGTCGGCCGCGACAGGATGCGCACGCCGCCATGTTTGCCCAGACCCATCATCATCCGGCTGAAGGCGAGATAGTCGTCGGCGGTCGAGACCAGCCCGCCGCCGCCCGACGCGAAATCCGGTGGACTGCCCCACCGCCCGCCCCGCGCCCGATCATAAAGTTTGAGCCCAGTTTCCGGATCGGATCCGTAGGAGGTTGCCAGCCGGTCCAGCTTGGTCTCCGGCACACTAAAGGCTGTATCCGCCATGCCCAGCGGGGCGAATATCCGCTCCGCCAGGAAATCCGCGAGGTCCATGCCAGAGACGCGGGCGACCAGCACGCCTAGAATATCCGAGGCGGTGTGATAGAGCCAAGCCTCACCCGGCTGATGGATCAAGGGCAGAGTAGCCAGCTTCGCCATCCATGCGTCGGGGGAAATAGTCGGCGGGTTCGGCCCTGGCGCAAGACCGGCATCGGCGATTGCCTGCTGGATCGGGTAGGTGCCGGGATAGGTCATCACGGCGCCATACCCGCTGCGGAAGGTTAGAAGATCGCGCAAGGTGATCGGGCGATTGGCCGGTACCGTGTCGTCGACCTGGCTCGCAATGGTGCGCAGAACCTTACGATCCGCCAATTCGGGCAGCAGTCGGTCCACCGGCGAGTCGAGATTGAGCTTTCCCTCCTCCACCAGGGTCATGGCCGCCGCCGCCGCGATCGGCTTGGTCATCGAGGCGATGCGGAAGATCGTATCGCGCGCCATCGGCACCCCGCTCGTCAGGTCCTGCACGCCCCGCGTCTCGACATGTACGGTGTCGCCGCGCGCGATCAGCGCGACCAGACCGGCGACCTCCCCACGGTCGACAAAACCCTGCATCGCGTCGGTCAAGCGCCGCAGCCTTGTGCGTGAAAATCCGGACATTCGACCCTCCCTTTAAGCTTGCCCCAGATAGTCGGAGAGCCGGTCAGCATCCCCCGTGAAGATTTGTCGGGGATCAGCCGGCATAAGCCTTGTCGAGGTCAGCTATGACGATCTTTTGCATCTTCATCATGGCCTGCATGGCGCGATCGGCCTTATTGCGATCGGGATCGCTCAGGTAACGGCCGAGGGCCGTGGGCACAACCTGCCAGGACAGGCCGAATTTGTCCTTGAGCCATCCGCATTTCGATTCCTCGCCGCCGCCGGCGATCAGTCTGTTCCAGAAGTAGTCCACCTCTTCCTGGCTCTCGACGCTGATGAAGAAGGAGATCGCCTCGTTAAACTTGTATTTTGGGCCGCCACTGAGGGCGTTGAACTTCTGCCCCTCGAGCTCGAAACTCGCCATGAAGTCATTGACGGTTTCGATCTTCGCATTGGGAAACACCGATTTGTAAAAGGCGACAGCCTCGGAGACGTTATTGTCGAACCAGAGGAACGGCGTGATCGAAGTCATTGGGGATGTCCTTTTGGTTGGGTTGGGTTGAGATGCCCCGCGCTCAGGCGGAAGCCTTGCTGGCCAGCAATTCGTCGAGACTGAGGCGCATCAAACTGTGCCGCATCCTTGCGGATGAAAGTCCGGACATACGATCCTCCCTTAAGCTTGCCCCAAATAGTCGGCGAGCCGGTCGAAAGTGCTGTTCCAGCCATAGCGATGGCCATCGCGTTCGACCGCCGATTGGAACGGCGTCTGCCGAAATTCCATACGCGTCTTGCCGTCTTCGTCCGCGAAGTTCACGGTCACCAGAGTCGGCAGGCCGCGTTCGCCCTCCTCTTCCCACGCGAAGGTGAAGGAGAGGCGACCGGGCGGGGCAATCTGACGGAACACGCCGCCCTGCCACAGTTCGCCGCCGGTATCAGGCGAGCGCAAGCACATTCGCCAAGCACCACCGAGACGGACATCCATCTCCAGATGCACTGCGGGCCATTCTTTCGGCCCCCACCAATGCAGGGCATGGTTAGGATCGGTCCATGCCTTGAAGACCAGCTCACGCGGCGCGTCTAACACGCGGGTGATGGTGAGCTCGTCACCTGTTTCGGCCGGGGCTTCAGTCTTCGCCGCCATCACCATATAAACCGTTCAGTTAAATAACCCATCGGTTAACTACTATCCGCCGCGCGAATCTGTCAAGCATCTAAGGCTACTATGGTTTGAGCTTTTCCTGGGCAAGCGGAATGGGGTCGTCTGTGCCGGGAGGCGACCCGCCCTTCGGGTAGAAGGTGGCGGGATGGTTGTTCTGCAGGAACTGCCAGGCCCCTGCCAGCGCCGTATCCCCGGCGGCTTGCGCCGGCACCACGATCCGGAATGCGGCCCAGGCGGCGGTCGGCGCAGTGCCGAAGGCGCGCGCCGAATCCTCGGCAGCGCGCTCGTCCAGCAGCCTCGCCGCAGCCACCATATCGAGTGCCAGAAGCCCGAACGTGGCGTCAACCGCCTGACGGGCGTGCCCAATTGCGACCATCCCCTCATCCAGCGGGGGCAACGCGCCCGGTAGCGATGCGCCGGTCCGCTGGGCAACCGCTAGATCGAGCATGCCGAGCGCGGTCGTGAAAAAGGTGATCTCGTTCGCCATCGGATAGGGGTCGCGATTGAGCGCGGGTACGATATAGCCTCGCTTTCCACCGTTCGCCTTCCCTCCCTTGACGAAATATTTCATCATCTGCGGTGTGGAAAGCTCGGGCGATTCGCGTGGCGACAGTCCAAGCCGGAAGGCCGGGCTCTGGTCTGACGAATTCAACGCGATCAATGTCGCATCCCGTAGCGCGCCCCAGGCTCGCCACGCCGCGCCCTGACGCGTCGGCGACAAGGTCAGGCTTGCCGGAACAGCGCGCGGCGGCGATCCCGCAACGGAAGCGCCGCCGTCGTCGAACAGATAGCTGCCCTTCAGCATGTCCAAGACCCGCGCCGCGTCCCAATAGGTCCACTTGTACGGGCGATTGGCCTGCGCCGGCAGCGACAGCGGTGCGATTGCGGCATTCATGCCGTTCATATCCATTGCGAAGATCAGGTCGGCCCACTCGAGCGCACGGCGTCCGTCCGCGAGCAAAAGGGCTGTGCGCCCGATATCATAGGCATCGGTATCGGTCAGCGCCGCATAGTCCGCGTCCACCGGCACGAGCGGTGTCAATCCGGCCTGAGAGAGGGCCTGCGCGGCCGCGACGCGGATACCGTGGTAATATGCATCGCCCTTGCCGACCATCGCGGCGGCGATCCCCGCCAACGCGGTTTCCGGTCCTCCTGATGCCCCAGGCAATGCCGCGACGGGTGTGATGCGGCTATTGAGGAAATCGACCATCATCTGCAAGACCGGCGCACTAGCCGGGGAATAGGTCAGCGTATTGGCCCTGACGACCATCAGCGCGCGGACGCCCTCTTCCTCGGTGATCTGGGCCGCGCCGGCCGGGGCAGCGGCGCTTTCGAACGATGCCATCGCGCGGCGCTGCAACATCGCCGCGACTTCAGGCGCGGCCGGATCACCATCGAACAGGACGACGTCGCCCGCCGCGCCGCGCCGGTTGAAACCAATGATCGGCATGCCCTCGAGCGCCCCCTCGAGCAGCAGGGCATGGGCATCTTCCTGGTGGCGGCGCGCCTCCGGCGTTGCTTCGACCGTTTGGCCATAGCGGGCGACGGCGACCACCTGATCGACAGTCAGATCGTGGCCGGACAGCGTTACGGTCTGGTCCGTCGCCGGCATGCCGGGCACGATCGGGCGATAAGGCGCTGCAGCGATAGCGTGTTCAAGTCCAAGCGCGGTCAGCAGGCCGGCCGTTGCCACGAGACGCCGCCGACAGCGCCGCAGACCTGTTCCGCTATCGAATTGGATCACCCGATTCTTCATCCTCACAAAAAATTTCAACACCTTACGCCAGATTTCCTTGTATCGAACGTATTAAGGTCAAGCTATGGTTCATCGGCCGGTTTGAGCAATCCAATTGAGAGGCGAAACGCCGATTGCACGCGCCGGTCATGTCCCAGGCGGATTGCTGATTTCGCAATCCACCCCAGTTGTATATGAAGGCACAATATCAGCGGTTTTGGTGTTGGATCATCACGACGGCAGGAGAGGGTCCATGCGTTCAGAAATTTGTAAACAGTCCTTGCGGGCGGTCGCCTTCGCGTCGCTCGCGCTGGGCGCGGGTTCAGCGCTGGCACAATCCGCTTCGCCAGCGGGCCAATTGCCCGCCGACCGCGAGGAGATCATCATTACCCACCAACGACTCGGACCACTCAGCGACTGGGCGGCGATGCAGCAGCATTCGGCCGACTATCGCCGGTTGAAAGCGAAATACGACCCGACGACGGGCTCGTCCCACACTGATTCCTGGGCTTCGGACCGCAATCTGGCCTCCCATAATGGGTCGGGCGACAGTTTCATCCAGGAAAGCGCCGATACCCCGACGCCGCCCGCCGTCCAGGCGATCAAGGACGCGGTCATCCCTCCGTAAACCCTGCTTCCACTGCTTGACCGCCGGAATGCTTGACACATAGACGGGCAAAGCCGACCATTATCTTTCCCTGGGGAGCCCCGCAAAGGGCTGAGATACCGCTGGACCGATCGACGGATATAAACCGCCGCGGCGGCGCGGAAACCCATCGAACCTGATCCGGCCAGCACCGGCGTAGGGATGGGATTTGACGCAGATCACGCGTTCCTTCCCATTTTTCGTCGATCGCGGGCGATATTTAAAAGGGGTTGCGGCCATGCCCGACGATCTGTCCTCGGCGAAGAATTTCGGTGTATCGACCGGCCCGTTGCCGGCCTCCTCTAAAATCCATGTGCCCGGGATCATCCATTCAGAGATTCGCGTGGCTATGCGCGAGATCGCTTTGTCTGGCGCGGAGCCGTCGATGCGCGTCTATGACGCCTCCGGCCCCTACAGCGATCCCAACGCCCGCATCGACATTATGGCCGGCCTGCCGCGCCTGCGGCAGAACTGGATCGAGGGGCGCGGCGATGTCGAACACTATGACGGCCGCCCGGCCTCGCTGTTGGACGATGGGTTGCGCAAGGGCGAAAAACCCATCCATGCCGCTTTCCCCAGCGCGCCGACCCGGCCACTGCGCGCCAAGGCTGGCCGCAATGTCACTCAGCTAGCCTATGCCCGTGCCGGCATCATCACGCCGGAGATGGAATATGTCGCCATCAGAGAGAATATCGGCCGCGCCCGTCCGAAAAACCCGGTGCGGGACGGCGAAAGCTTCGGCGCGGAGATTCCCGACTATGTGACGCCGGAATTCGTCCGCGACGAGATCGCGCGGGGCCGGGCGATCATCCCGGCCAACATCAATCATCCCGAAATCGAGCCGATGGCGATCGGCCGGAACTTCCTGGTCAAGATCAACGCCAATATCGGCAACTCGGCCGTCGCCTCCTCGATCGAGGAAGAGGTCGAGAAGATGGTCTGGTCGACTCGCTGGGGTGCCGACACGGTCATGGACCTGTCGACCGGCCGCAACATCCACACCACTCGCGAATGGATCGTCCGCAACTCGCCAGTGCCGATCGGCACGGTGCCAATCTATCAGGCGCTCGAAAAGGTCGGCGGCAAGGCCGAGGAGCTGACCTGGGAGCTGTATCGCGATACGTTGATTGAGCAGGCCGAGCAGGGGGTGGATTACTTCACTATCCATGCGGGCGTGCGGCTCCCCTATATCCCGATGACGGCGCGCCGCGTCACCGGAATCGTCAGCCGTGGCGGCTCGATCCTGGCGAAATGGTGCCTGGCGCATCATCAGGAGAATTTCCTCTACACCCATTTCGAAGATATCTGCGACATCATGAAGGCGTATGACGTCAGCTTCTCGCTGGGCGATGGGCTGCGTCCCGGCTCGATCGCGGACGCCAATGACGAGGCCCAGTTCGCGGAGCTTCGCACCCTGGGCGAACTGACCAAGATCGCCTGGAAGCACGACGTGCAGGTGATGATCGAAGGGCCCGGCCATGTGCCAATGCACAAGATCAAGGTCAATATGGAAGAGCAGCTGAAGCATTGCCACGAAGCGCCCTTCTATACGCTTGGGCCGCTCACCACCGATATCGCACCGGGTTACGACCACATCACCAGCGGCATCGGTGCGGCAATGATCGGCTGGTTCGGCTGCGCGATGCTGTGTTACGTGACGCCGAAGGAACATCTGGGCCTGCCCGACCGCGACGATGTTAAGGTCGGCGTCATTACCTACAAGATCGCGGCCCATGCCGCCGATCTGGCCAAGGGCCATCCGGCGGCCCAGGCGCGTGACAATGCCCTTTCCAAGGCGCGATTCGAGTTCCGCTGGCAAGACCAGTTCAACTTGTCGCTCGACCCGGAAACCGCGACCCATTTCCATGACGAGACCCTGCCCGCCGACGGCGCGAAGGTCGCCCATTTCTGTTCGATGTGCGGCCCGAAATTCTGCTCGATGAAGATCACGCAGGAAGTTCGCGAATATGCCCAGAAGGGCATGGAAACCATGTCCGAGGCGTTCATTGCCGGCGGCGCGGAGGTCTATATTCCCGCTGTCGAGAATAGCTTGAACGCCAACGCGGCGGAGTAGGAAAGCCGCCGTCTGCCCGGGCCACGACACAACGATAGGGCCTGCGTCTTAGTAAGGCGCGGGCCGACGCGCCGCCTATACTTCATGAATTCACCGACATTCGCGATGCGCCCGGCGGCGGAGTAGTACCGGACAAGGAACAACCTTGGCTCGCGTCGAGCGAGCCATCCCTACGGGTGCGGCGCACGCGCGCCATCAACCGCAATTAAATCACTCACTAAGGCTGAGCCCTGGACTATAACTCGCCGCGATTAAATTCTCGCGGCGGCGCGATCTTACTATCTGGCAGAAATCAGGCCGAACAGCAATCGGATTTCAATGCCCGCACAGCTGCAATGAATTTATGCGCCCTGCCTTACGACGTAACTTACTTTGATATAGCTTATTTGCCCAAAATATAGTCATGCTTATGCACAGTGATAGAACACATTAACAAAACGTAATGTAATTAATGTTGCATCGCACAAGGCTCCTGGTTAGGGTCCGGCGACCTGACGAAGGTCTAACGTCGAGGAAAAAAATGAACCAGCCTGTCAGCCGCCGCGCCCGGAAATCGGGGCGCAATCCTTCGCCTTTATAAGTTTTACCGCCGCTGCCCACGGGGGCGGACCGGCGAGACGTTCGTATTCGACAGATAATCATTCGCGCGCGCGACAGACCAAGGACACCGTCGGCAGAGGACGGCCCGCACATGGCTGTCGTTATCAGGCGCACGCCAAAACAAGGACCGTCATGTCAAGCACTACGAAATCCAGAAATAAATCTTCCCTGCTCACCTGCACAGCATTACTTGCGCTAACGTCCGGAATATTTGGCAATATCGGCGACGCTTTTGCCGGCGACGATGTCACCGCCAATGGCGATCCTATCGAGACCATTGTGGTCACGGGCACTCGATTCAATACGGACGCTGCGCCGGCCAAAGCGTCGCTGGAGACGACCGAGCCGCAAACAATCATCAATCGCTCCTATATCGAGAACTTCGTTCCGCCACAGGCGGATTATGTGACGATCCTTGCCATCGTCCCCTCACTGACCGGCGGCGACTCAAACGGCCCGGGCCTGTCGGACGGCGGCGCCAAGAACACTCTGCGCGGCTTGCCGGACGGCAACTTCGCCATGCTGTATGACGGTGTCCCGTTCGGCGACACCAACGGCCCGACACATCACAATATCTCCTATTTTCCGGCCTCCACGATCGGTTCGATCGTTGTCGACCGCGGCCCCGGCAATGCCGGCAATCTGGCCTCGGCCACTTATGGCGGCACCATCAAGCTGTTTTCCCAGACCCTGAGCGCCGATCCCCAGGCAAACGGCACATTCAGCTTTGGAAGTTTCGACACCAAGCTTGGCGTGCTGAACGGACAGAGCGGCGATTTGGACGTCTTCGGCACCACCACGCGGGTTCTGGTCAATTTGCAAGGGCTTGAATCGGCCGGCGCGCTGACGCAGCAGGATGTCCGCTCATATAACGCAGTCATGAAGATTGAAACCAAGATCACGCCGGATTGGACGGTCACGCTGTTCGGCGATTACAGCTATCTCAGAGAACATCTGGACGACAATAACGGCCTGACGCCCGCGCAGGTTCAGGTCTATGGCAAGGATTTCTCCTTGCAGAATACCAATCCTCTATTGCCGACTTACTATGCCTATAATTACACGACAAAGGCGACGGACCTAGAATATTTCCATGTGAACGGGAACATCACGGATCGGCTCAAGATCGACAATCTGGTTTATACCTATGCCTATTGGAACCATACATTCAGCCCGAACAGCCAAACCCAGACGCTCGCTCAGATCAACGCGAATACATCCGGCGATAACGGAACCCTCACGCTCTTCTCGAACGGCACGAAGCTGCCCAATCAGCTACTCGCCTACGACAAGGAAAATAGATATCGTGTCTATGGCGATATTGTGCGCCTCTCGCAGGACTACGATTTCGGGTCGGTCACCGGCCAGGTCCGCACGGGCGCCTGGTTCGAGACCCAGGAAACCAATCGCTTCAAATATTTCTTCGACGCCAATCTCTGCAATGCCAATCTCATCAATCCCTTGACCGCCGGCGGCGGCGCGGCGGCTTCGGCTTGCGGGGTGGTGAGCGGGCGAGCCTCGAACGGCTATCTCGGCTTCGGCAAGGACGATGAGCATACAACCTGGACTCAGTACCAGCCGTTCCTCGAGATCGATATCAAGCCGATCGAGGACCTGACCATCACGCCGGGCGTGAAATATGTTCACTGGATCCATGGTGTGAACGCCCCGATCGCACAGGGCTCGACCTGCGGCGTCTCCCTAGCTTGTCCGCCTTTCAACAAGCTTGGCCAGAATTATCAGACCAGCTTCATCACCCGCGATACGCTGCCCTTCCTCACCGTCAACTACAAGCTCGACAATTCTTGGAGCGTCTATGCCGAATATGCGAAAGGCATTTACGTACCGGATATCGCGTCATTCGAAACCAAAACGCCGACGGCCACGTTCCCGCAGGCGGAAAAGACGACCAATTACCAGCTGGGCACCGTGTTCTACGCGGACAATTTCACGTTCGATGCTGATATTTACTATATCGATATCAGCAACAACTATGTCAGTCAGCCTTGTAGCTATAACGTTTTGGAGACTTGCTACCTGAATAACGGCTCTGCGACTTATAAGGGCATTGAAGGCGAAGGCACCTACGCGTTCGACAAGGTATTGGATTTCGACCTCAGCGGCCTTTCCATCTTTGTGAACGGCGCCCTAATGTCATCGAAAGCGGGGGATGGCAGGTGGGAGCCGAACGCCCCAAAATGGACCGCGGCGGCCGGCCTACTCTATAAGAAGGCCGGCTGGAAATTCGGCCTGATCGCCAAGATAACCGGGCCGCAATATTCGGACACGACGAACTATTCCTTCTACAAACTGCCCTCCTACAGCAACGTGACTGCGACGGTCGGATATGATTTCGGCAATTACGAAGTGGGGGTCAATGTCGACAACGTGCTGAACTCCAGAGCGGTCCTGCAAATCGCCGAGGCCGGCGGTCTGCAGACAAACCCGGCAACCAGCCTCGATCAATATATCTTCCAGGCGCCGATCAGCGCGATGGCGACGTTAAAAGTTCATTTTGGCGGCAGCGACTTTTCATCGGAAACGACGACGACCTATGCCCCGCCCCCGGTGATCGCTCCGGCTCCGGTGACGGCGCCGAAGAGCTATCTGGTGTTTTTCGACTTCAACAAGTCGGACCTGACGCCCCAGGCTATGAACACCGTGGACCAAGCGGCGCATAATGCCGGCCCCGCCCACGTGATGAAGTTGGAAGTAACAGGTCACACCGATACCGTCGGTTCCGAAGCCTACAATATGCGTCTCAGCCGCCGCCGTGCGGAATCGGTTGCGGCACGGCTGGAGAAGGATGGTGTCCCCTCCTCTGAGATCGAGATCATCGCCAAGGGCAAGCGTGATCTTCTGGTCCCCACTGCAGACGGGGTGACAGAACCGCAGAACCGGCGCGTTCATATCGTCTATGAAGACGGTATGACCTCGTAACGCGAAGCCTTATTAGGGATAGCGGCCGATCGAACGGGCCGGCCGCTATCCCGACGCCTTCATGACGTTCAACCTGATACGCCGCTAATCGATGCGGCCACTTAGCGAGGCCAAACATGAGAAACCTTCTTTCCGCCGCCGCGGTCATAGTCGCTCTTGCCGCGGGCGCCGCTTTCGCCAAGGATGGCCAAGCCCCATTCCTGCCGACGGATGCTATCGATCTGGCGGCGATCCTCCCGCCGCCGCCGACCCAGGATGGCGCGATCACAAAGGCCGAGATTGCCGAAATCCATCGCGCCGGCAGCGCCGCGACGCCTTCCGAAAAGGATGACGCTGTTGCCGATACCAAGGAGGAGGTGTTTCTGTTCGCCAACATCATGGGGCCGATGTTCACGCCGGACCGGCTGCCGCTGGCGACGAAACTGTTCCAGTTGGTCGGGGAAACCGAAGGCGAGTTCGTCGGTCCAGCGAAAAAAGCGTTCGGCCGCCCGCGCCCGCCACTTGCCGACCCGACCATCATACCTTGCGAAAAACTGAGACCCAGCGGGGCCTACCCCAGCGGGCATGCGACTTTTGGGTATCTTGAGGCCATCGTACTGACCCAGATCGTCCCGGAAAAACGCGAAGCGATCTTCCAGCGAGCCGCCGAGTTCGGGCAGCATCGCGTCGTCTGCGGCGTTCATTATCCCAGCGATATCGAGGCGGGCAAAGTGAGCGCATTCGCGATCGGCGCAGCGCTGTTGAAAAATTCCAGCTTCCAGGAGCAGCTTACACCGGCCCGGGCCGAGGTACGGAGGGTGCTCGGCCTTTCCGCGCAATAAAGAGTTCTCGGTCGGGCGCGATGAGGTCCAGCCCGGACCGCATCGCAGGCCGTCAGTGCATGACGTCACTCTGCGCCTGATCCTCGGACTGCTCGAACGCTTTGCGTAATTTAGTATCAGCCAAGGCGACGCCGTGATTGTGCAAGTCCTGTCCGGCCTTGACGATGAGTTCGGCGGGCGTGCGCCCCAACGCGAACTCGACGAATGAATCGGCATAATCCGGGGGTGCGCCGTCACCCATCTGGTCCGCAACCCAAACCGCGAACAACTTGTTGCGATGGACCAGAATCCGGAATTTCAGCGCTTCGTCATGGGCGAATTTTGCCTCGAACTGGCGCTCTCGTGTCTTAAAAGCATCGTCCATTCTTCCCCCCAAAAAGCGCTGCTTGGGACCTAAGCCGGTTTCCGGTCTATCCTCGACAAGGCGCTTGTTGTCTTAAGATATAAGCGCCTTGGCGAATCATAACAGGGCCGGGCCGCTATCGAGACCTTCGCGCCTCGACATCAGAGATCGATGAAGCCGCTTCCACCGCAGGACGGGCACTCCACCTTAAGCCGCCTCGGAATATCCTCCCGTGCAAGCATGACATGGCCGCCTGAACTCGCCCGCGCCTCGGCGGGCACCAAGGTCCAGGTAAAACCTCGCCCGACGCAGGCCCGGCAAACGCAGTGTTCGGCCGTGAATTTAAGTCCTGCGCTCAAAACGCTGATCGTCCGTTGCCCGGCATCCGCCCGGGACGAATGAGCGGCCCATAGAGCGACGGCGCCGCCTGCGATAAACGCGAAGGTGCCTGCGCCCGTCATGATGCCGGCGATCGCCGCAGCCCATATCGCCAGCGGTTCGAAAGCCGGCAGAGCACCCAGGCGATGGGCTAGAACCACCACGGCGCTCCCGAAGGCAACGACGGCCATCGGCCACTCGCAGGCTCGCTGAATTTTCTGCCATTTGGGATTGACTGCCATGGCTGATAAAATTACTCAGCGATGCGCCCGAGGGCGATGGGATCTGATGTCGCGCCCCTCATGGTTGAGGCTTTTTCACGATACGACCGCCGCAGCCTCTTTATGCCCCTGGCCCCCGAACGCATACGTCCTGACCTTGTTGCCGTCTGTTTTGACATGAACCTTGGTGCGTGCGTTCGGCAGCTTGCCGTTCCAGATCAGTTCAACGCCCTTCCGATCGAGCTTCCCCCGGTTATCGTTTCAGAATGCTCGAACGCCCATCGACCAGCGCCAAAATACAGGCAAACCTATCTGATCGATGCGCGGCGCCCATCGAGATCGCAGCCTGGATAGACACAAAGGCGTGGCCCGAGCCCAGCACTCTCTCCTTGAAGATCGCGCTTCCCTTCATCAGATGACGGGAAAGCAATTCAGGTGACGCTGTGGATAGAAATTACACCAACTGGATGTGGTCGGACGCCTGCGAAATGCTGGCCCGGGCCGAGCGACTGCACCGGCAGCTGTTTCACCCGGTGCGCGCCGTCGCCCGCCAACCAGCCTGGGAACCCCCTGTCGATATCCTGGAAACCGAAACCGAGGTTCTCATTTTCGTTGCTCTCCCCGGTGTAGCCGCCGAGCGCGTCGATGCCGGGATCCAAGGCGGCGACTTGCTGATCGCCGGTACGCGCGTGCTCCCTGCCGCATTGCAAACCGCAACCATTCATCGGTTAGAACTGCCGCAGGGCCGGTTCGAACGCCGCATCCGCCTGCCCGGCGGCCGTTACGGCGCCGTCCATCGCGTCGTTGCGGACGGTTGCCTGCTGATCACATTGGAGAAAGCGGGAGGGGTCCATGTCTGACATGGAAATTCAGGGGCAAGCCAACGCCGGAACGGCCGTCCCGAACATCGACGAGCTGCCGCTGGATGCGCTGATCATCGTTCCCGTAAGAAACCTGGTGCTGTTCCCGGGCATGGTGACCCCGATCGCCATCGGCCGCCCGAAATCGATCGCCGCCGCCCAGCAGGCGGTGCGGGCACAGCGCCAGATCGGCGTCCTGTTGCAGCGCGATCCTGAGGTTGCGGATCCCGGCGCGGCCGATCTTCATAGAATGGGAACCATCGCCAACATCGCCCGCTATGTCACGGCGCCCGATGGCTCGCATCACCTCGTCTGCCAGGGCGAAGAGCGGTTTCAGATCGCCGAATATCTCGATGGGTGGCCTTTCCTCGTCGCCCGCATCCGGCGCGTTGTGGAAAGCGATACCCGCACGCCGGAAATCGAGGCGCACTTCCTACATCTGCGCGGACAGGCGCTAGAAGCCTTGCAGCTGTTGCCGCAGACGCCGCGGGAGTTGCTCGCCGCCGTCGAGAGCGTCGAATCGCCGGGTGCGCTGGCAGACCTGACCGTCGCCTACATGGATTTGAAGCCCGAGGAAAAGCAGGACATCCTCGAGACCATCGACAGCAAGGCGCGCATGGAAAAAGTCTCCCGCCTGCTTGCCCACCAGATCGAGGTGTTGCGGCTGTCGCATGAGATCGGCAAGCAGACCAAGGCCTCGCTCGATGAGCGGCAGCGCGAGGTGCTGCTGCGCGAGCAGATGGCCGCGATCCAACGCCAGCTCGGCGAAGGCGACGAAGGCAAGAAGCTGGAGATGGCGGAACTGGCCGAGGCGATCGCCAAAGCCGGCATGCCGCCCGAAGTCGAGGAGCAGGCGCGCAAGGAGCTGCGCCGGCTGGAACGCATGCCTGAAGCCGCCGCCGAGTACGGCATGGTACGGACCTATCTCGACTGGCTGGTCGAACTGCCCTGGCGCCTGCCTGAGGAAACGCCGATCGATATCGCAGAGGCGCGCAGGATATTGGATGCCGACCATTACGGGCTCGACAAGATCAAGCAGCGCATCATCGAATATCTCGCCGTGCGTAAGCTCGCCCCCACAGGCAAGGCGCCGATCCTGTGCTTTGTCGGTCCGCCGGGTGTCGGCAAGACGTCGCTAGGCCAGTCGATCGCGCGGGCGATGAACCGCAAGTTCGTGCGCGTCAGCCTGGGCGGTGTCCATGACGAAGCCGAGATTCGCGGTCATCGGCGCACCTATATCGGCGCGTTGCCGGGGAACATTATCCAGGGCATCCGTAAGGCCGGGCAGCGCAATTGCGTGATGATGCTGGACGAGATCGACAAGCTGGGCGCCGGCATCCAAGGCGATCCGAACGCGGCGCTGCTGGAAGTCCTGGACCCGGAGCAGAACAACACGTTCCGCGACAATTATCTCGGCGTGCCGTTCGACCTCAGCCGCGTGGTGTTCATCACCACGGCCAATATGCTGGATTCGGTTCCAGGGCCGCTGCGCGACCGAATGGAGATCATCTCCCTGGCTGGTTACGGCGCGCAGGAAAAGTTCGAGATCGCCCGGCGTTATCTCGTTCAGCGGCAATTGGAGGCCAACGGCCTCCAGCCGGGGCAGGTCGAGATTTCCGACGACGCGCTGCGGGAGATCATCCAGTTTTATACGCGCGAGGCGGGTGTGCGCGCGCTCGAACGCGAAATCGGCAAGGTCTTGCGTAACGCCGCCGTTCGTATTGCCGAAGGGGCGTCTGGGCCGATCCGGATCGAGGTCAGCGACCTGACCGAGATATTAGGACAGCCGCGTTTCGAGAGCGACGTCGCGATGCGCACGAGCATTCCCGGGGTCGCCACCGGGCTGGCCTGGACGCCGGTGGGCGGCGATATCTTGTTCATCGAGGCCACCCTGATTCCCGGACGCGGCAAGCTGATCCTGACGGGGCAACTTGGCGACGTGATGAAGGAAAGTGCTCAAGCCGCGTTCAGCATCGTCAAGAACCGGGCCATATCATTGGGGATCGACCCGGCCAAGTTCGAAACGTCCGATGTCCATGTTCACGTTCCCGCCGGCGCCACACCGAAGGACGGTCCTAGCGCCGGTGTCGCCATGTTCATGGCGCTGACGTCGCTGCTGACTGATCGGACCATTCGGGCGGACACTGCAATGACCGGCGAAATCAGCTTGCGCGGCCTCGTGCTGCCGGTCGGCGGCATCAAGGAAAAGGTGGTCGCTGCGGCACGGGCGGGCATCACCAGGGTCATGCTGCCGGCCCGGAACAAGCGGGACTATGACGATATCCCCGAAGAAGTCCGCAACCAGCTCGAATTCATCTGGCTTGAACATGTGGAGCAGGCGGTGGATGCAGCGATGAATGTCGTTTCCGGTCAGGTCCGGCAAGATGCCGCCTAACAGCCCAGGAGGCTTGATGGGCATCGGAATATCGCGTGACGCAAGGATGCCACCCTCGATTGCTCCGCAACTCACAAGGAAGGCAGGCCGGGGGTGGCCGGAAGGGATTGTAATACCCGCGCGAGATTCTTGCCGACCCGCCGAAAGGCATCATCCCACGGGAATATGCCGAATCGATCGAATTCCGGCAGGACGACCCCGGAAACGGTGAAAGTCGAGATACAGACCAGCACCGCGGGATCAGGCATCTCCGCCGGCTTCCAGGCCATGAGAGCCAGGTTTTTCCCCCTCAGATAGTCATAAACGCCGAGATCGGTAAGCTCCCCCGGCGGCGCAACCAGACCGGTCTCCTCGCAAAGCTCTCGTATAGCGGCGGCGGCGCGAGTCTCGCCGGGCTCGATCAGGCCCTTTGGAATATCCCAGCGCGGCGAACGCGTCGCATGGCCGAGAAGTACGCGATATCCATCCGTCACGATTATGCCGCAACTCGTCGTACGCGCTGTCATCTCGGAAACCGCACCCCTCGGAATGATTATCCTCGTCGGTTCGATCGTAGCCTACATTTTGTACTGGGAGGCGTTGGTATCTGTTTAGTGTTTCCTTGGCGGGGCGGCGAGCAGCGATATTCGGCCAATTCGAATGGGCACATAGATGGCGTCGTCGCCTTGCCGGCGCCCAAGGCTGATCATCAGTGTTCGCGGCTATCTAAGCCGTTCACAACCAACTTTTGCAGGCGTGCTTTGATGCGGATCACCCCCGACACTTTCAAAAACTCCTAACCTGTCGGTCCGTCTTGGAGGGAATATGAAAGCCTATCGAATCTGTTTCTTCAACGATCTGACAAACGATTCCGGCCATGTTTTCCACTGTTGTCAGCGGATCATCGAGATTCGCTCGGCGAAATCGCAGGACCGTGCGATTAAAGCCGCGAAACGACGCTTCGCCCGGCGCGAGAGCATCTCGCATTGGCACATTCGCGCGCATTCGATTGCGATCGAAGAAATCGGCCTCCGCGCAGACTGAAGGCTTCGAGGCCAATGTTCCGGCGCCGATCGGCGCTTAGGCCCGCGGCGCGATGATCTCGATGGTGCAGCCCGGACCCGCGCCGATCGCCAGGCGAAAGCCGTGAAGTTTGATGATCGCAGCGACCAGGCTGAGGCCCAATCCGACACCCTGAGTACACCGGCTCTTGTCCGAACGATAGAATCGCCTGGTTACGAAATCCCGCTCGGTCTCATTGATACCCGAACCGGTATCGGAAATTCGAATGACGATGTCATCCGCATGCTTCAGAAGCTTGAGTTCGACCCGACCATTGGCCGGCGTGAATTTGATCGCGTTATCGACTAGATTTGCGATGGCCTCGAAAAGCAGATCGTGATCGCCGCGGACGTTTACGATGTCGGTCGCCTCGACATCCAACTGAACGTGACGATCCTCCGCGACGGGGTCATAGAGTTCCGCCACCTCATGCATCACGCCGGCAAGCTCAACCTCGCCGAAGCCGGCGAGCCGCCGGCCGTGCTCGATCTCCGCGATGCGGAGTAGCGCGGTGACGATCGCCAGTGACTTATCCAACCCTCCGATCGCGCGATCGGCGATTGCCCTCAACTCTTCAAGAGTCGCTGCATTCTCCCGCCCGCGCTCTAGGCTGGCGCGCACCCGAGTCAGCGGGGTCCGGACTTCATGTGCAATGTCGTCGCCAACACCGGATATTTCCTGGATCAATCCTTCGATCTCATCGAGCATGCCGTTGACGATCAACGCGAGCTGATCGAACGGATCGCCGGCGCCGCGCACCGGAAGCCGCTCCCGCAGGTCGCCCGCAACGATGCGCCGAACGGTTTGAACCACCGCTTCAAGACGCCTCTGCGCGCGCAAGCTGAGGAGGACGCCGGCGGCAATGGCAATGGCGAGAGCGGGCAGAATGCCGAGCGTCAGCGCCCGCTCGACAATATCCGCAATGTCACCGAGCTCATCGATATTCCGGCCGATCACAAGCAGCCCGTTATCCGGCAGATTGAGTGCGACCGCCCGGATCATTTGCGGCTCGCTGCCGCGGACGTCGAGCCGCACGATCTCGATATCGTGCGGCTTTCCGTCCGGCGTGAGGTCGCTCGGGCGTCTTTCAACATTGCCCGCGATACGGCGCCCGTCGGCGGCGAACAACCCAGCGACCTTGATCCGACGGGGATCGCCTTCCAGCCTGGTATCGACCAGGTGCATCCTCAGCTCCGGCGGCTCGGCGGCGATCACCGTCAGTTCGCTGCCAATCACGCTATCGATCCTGGCGGTCATGTAGGTCGCCGTCTCCCAATATACGAAGCCGAACAGAACGAGTGTACCCGTCGCGAAGGCGCCGGCGATGGCGATCGCCCATTGGAACGTCGTCGAGCGGGTGAACTCAGGCAGGGGCACGAAGTACGAAGCCGGAGCCGCGCAGGCTATGGATCATAGGGGGTTCTCCGGGGGCGTCGACCTTGTGGCGCAGCCTGCCCATATGGACATCGACCAGATTGGAATCGGGAACGAAGCGGTAATTCCAGACTTCCTCGAAGAGCATGGCGCGCGTTACTGTCTGGCCCTCGCGGCGCATCATATATTCGAGCAGCCGGCATTCCCGGGGAAGCAATTCGATCTGGCGGCTGCCCCGGTGCGCTATGCGGTCGATCAGGTCGAGCTCAAGTGGGCCGATCCGCAATTTAGTCTCGCGTGTATCGGTCGGACGGCGCAGCAAAGCCTCGACCCTGGCGACGAGCTCGACGAGCGCGAACGGCTTGGCGAGATAGTCATCACCTCCGGAACGAAGTCCGCGCACCCGGTCGTCAACGCCCCCGAGGGCACTCAAGACCAGTACGGGGGTTCGAACCTGATCCCGTCGCAGCGTCTCAACGATGGTCAGCCCATCGATTTCGGGCAGCAATCGATCGATGATCAGAACGTCGTGTTCATCCGCCCGCGCTTTGTCGAGCCCGGTGCGGCCGGATGCCGCCCGTTCGACATGGAATCCGCGATCGACCATTTCGGCCACGATCTCGTGCGCCGTCTCGTCGTCGTCTTCAATAAGCAGGACTCTGGTCATTCTCTCGGTCCTCGGCTGCGCTGGCACGACTTTCACATCGGACGTCGGGCTCACGCCACCATCGAGCAAGGTCTTTCCCTCCGGTAATTCGATCATCTCTTCCTCGTCCATCCGCGGCAAGAGTGTCGCAGGCGAACAGCGTTCGCTTGACCGCGACTTCCAGGCAAACCGTCGCAAGCAGCGAAGATGCTTGGGGCGGCAAAACTGCTCGATTAAATTCGCATTTAAATGGCATTTGACGCCGTCGGCCACACTGCCGTGGGGTCTGCCAGCGCGATTTCGGGTCGCGGCGCGCGTTCGACAGGGCCGGCTCGTCAATAAGAGATGCCGACACCCATCGAACCGCTTTTCCGTTTCCGTCGTCGTATTACTGCGGCGCTACCGGCAGGAACTCGGCGGGGTCGCGATCGCTCAATCCCAGCGCGCTTGGATCGGCGATGAGTTCGTCGGTTGTCGCATCGACGGCAACTCGCTGGGCACGACCGTACTTAACGACCTCGATATTGTAGGCCAGAACGTCGTTAGAGGGCGTCAGCGGCGTGGCCAGCCCTGCATTGACGGCGGGCGTCCCGGCGACCTGCTCGACCGTTGCGATCGCCTTAGAAAGTGGAACCGTGGCCTTTGCAAAGCTCTTCAGATCTCTCTGATGTTCCCAGTCGAAGCTCTGGTCTGAAACCTGGTTGTGATCGAATCCCGACAGGACTCCAGTCCGAGCATCGAGCCGCGCCAGGCCGACGTTATTCGACGTGGTGACGACCGCGTCATAGACGGGCGCGCCGCCTGCGTCATCGAAACGAATATTCATGACTTTACCCCCTGTTTTCGCCTCAATGGTCGTGATCGCGGTGGGTAGCGATACCGAGGCGGGGTCGAAGTCTCCCAATGCGGACAACGGCTCCCGATGCTCGAGGAGCTGCGGCGCGGCGAGCGCTGTTCCAGCCAATAACAGGGACGGAGCCACGATAACGGCTCCAAGCAGATTCTTCCTGAGTGTTGTAGCCAGCATAATTTTCTCCAATACTGCTGATAAGAGGCAAACTCGCTGCCCCTGGCAACAAATTATGAATTTCATGGTGAATTCAATAGAGATTCTCGCCCACACATGTTAAATTATTATTTATAATAGTTTGGACAATCTGTTTTAATATAGCCATTACCCTAAAGAATCACATTTTACATTGCGTGAGACCCCAACAGCGGTTGCCGACGCATCAATCCGCAGTCGTCGATCAAAATTTGGACCGGGCGTGCGCGCCGCTCCCGCTCGATCGCATCCGCCGTAAATGGGATCGAAGCCAAGACGCGGCGATTAAATTACAATTTAATATCCATCTTTCGACGATTTACTTGAGATTGCGGCTTTCTTATCAGATCTCCGATCGCATTATAATAATTAAACGCAAATTTAATGGTCGAATACGGATATCTGGTCCATTTGTCTTCGTGTTGCAACCTAGCGAGGAACGCAGCCGATGACCGATAGATTCATCCCGGCAGAGAACGTCCGCATATCGGATCGGTCGCCCTTCCGTCTCGCTCGCAGCGGCCGGGCCCATCTCTATTCCACCGGCGTTGCGACCCTCGACATACTGAGGCCCGCGTTGCTCAACCCCAATTTCGGCTTGATTCTTCTGGCGCTCATCACCTTTGCCGGTGGTGTCCTCTACGGCGTCTTCAGGCCCACCGCGGACATGGACACGTCATCTGTTTTTGACGCGAATATCCTTGCCTCCGACGCAGCGCAACCGCTGGAGAGCCCGAAATGATCGGTATCGTAAAGATCGCGCTTCGGCGTCCTTATACTTTCGTCGTCCTGGCGCTGTTAATCCTGATCTTTGGGGTCGGGTCAGCGCTGCGCACGCCGACGGACATATTTCCCAATATCAATATCCCGGTGATCAGCGTCGTCTGGAGTTATAACGGCTTGCCGCCGGACGACATGTCCGGCCGCATTGTCGCCTTCTACGAACGCGCCCTCACCAACAGCGTGGACAATATCGAGCATACCGAGTCGCAGTCGATCGCCGACTATGGCGTGGTGAAAATCTTCTTCCAGCCGAACGTAAACATTAACGCGGCGCTGGCAGAAGTCACCGCGGTATCGCAGACGGTGCTTAAGCAGATGCCGCCGGGCATTACGCCACCCCTCGTCCTGAGCTTCAACGCGTCGAGCGTGCCGATTTTGCAACTCGCTCTGTCCAGCGAGCAGCTTTCGGAGACCAAACTCTACGATTACGGGCTGCAGTTCATCCGGCCGCAGCTCACGTCGGTCGCCGGGGCCTCAATTCCAGCCCCTTATGGCGGTAAGGTCCGGCAGGTCCAGGCCGACCTCAATCAGCAGGCGCTCCACACCTATGGGATTTCCGCCAACGACGTCATCAATGCTTTGTCGCTTCAGAATCTGATCACGCCGGTCGGCACCGAAAAGATCGGCAAGCTGGAATACACGGTCAATTTGAACGATTCGCCGCGGCGGATCGAAGCGTTCAACGATCTGCCGGTCAAGACCGTCAACGGGACGGTTATCTATATGCGCGATGTTGCTTTCGTACATGACGGCAGCCCGCCCCAGACCAACGTCGTCCATGTCAACGGCAAGAGCGCCGTGCTGCTGTCGGTCGTCAAGGCAGGCGCCGCTTCGACACTGGATATCATTTCCGGCATCAAGGCGTTGCTGCCGAGTGTCGCCCAGACGATGCCGTCCAGCCTCCATCTAACAGCGGTCGGCGACCAGTCGGTCTATGTGACGAGCGCCGTCTCCGGAGTCGTCCGCGAGGGCCTGATCGCCGCCGCGCTGACCGCCACCATGATCCTGCTGTTTCTCGGCAGCTGGCGGTCAACGCTGATTATCGCAATCTCGATCCCACTCGCGGTCCTGGCCTCGTTGACGACCCTTTCGATACTGGGCGAGACGATCAACGTCATGACGCTTGGCGGTTTGGCGCTCGCTGTCGGCATTCTGGTCGATGACGCGACCGTGACGATCGAAAACGTCAACCGCCATCTCGACCTGGGCCAAGACATCGAATCCGCGATCCTGAATGGAGCTCACGAGATCATGGTCCCGGCGACCGTCTCGCTAATGTGCATCTGCATCGCCTTCGTTCCGATGTTCGGCCTCGGCGGCGTGGCCGGCTATCTGTTTCGCCCGCTTGCGGAAGCCTTCGTCTTCGCGCTGATCGCCTCCTACGCATTGACCTATACGCTGGTGCCGACGATGGCGAATTTTCTCCTGCGCCATCAGGTTCACGGCGCTGGACAGGAGGGCGAGGTCAGCCGCAACCCCCTGGTGCGGTTCCAGAGGGGCTTCGAGCATCGGTTCGAGGCGTTCCGTGCGCATTACCGCGGCCTGTTACAGCTGTGCCTGAACAACCGCCGTAAGCTGATCGGCGGGTTCCTCGGCTTTTCATTGCTCTCGTTCGGGCTTGCGCCATTCCTGGGCCAAGATTTTTTCCCGAACGTTGATGGCGGGCAGATCAAAATCCATGTGCGGGCACGAACCGGTACGAGGATCGAGGAAACCACGCGTCTGAGCGACCGGATCGGCACCGAGATCCAGAAGATCATCCCGCCCGGCGAACTCGGCGGAGTCGTCGATAATATCGGCCTCAGCGCCAGCCCCATCAACACCGCCTATAACAATTCCGGCACGATCGGCGTCCAGGATGCGGATATATTGATCAGCCTGGGCGCGAAACACGCGCCGACGGCGGGCTATGTCAAGACGCTGCGTGAGACGCTGCCTCGCCTGTTTCCGGGCGTCAGCTTCTCCTTCCTGCCGGCCGACATGGTCACTCAGGTGCTGAACTTCGGCGTGCCCGCCCCCATCGATTTGCAATTGGTGGGCGACGACGTCCAGGCGGATCGGACATACGCCGACGCTCTGCTGGCGCGGATTAGGCGCATTCCCGGCATCGCCGATGCAAGAGTTCAGCAGGCCTATGAGGAACCCACACTGGACGTGAATGTCGATCGATCGCTGGCGGGTCTCGTCGGTCTCAACGAGCGGGACGCGGCAACTGCCATGCTCGACACGCTGGCCGGAAGCACACAGACCAGTCCCACCTTCTGGCTGAATCCGACCACCGGCGTCTCCTATCCGGTTTCAGTGCAGACGCCCCAGTACAACATCGACACCATGAGCGGTCTGCGGAACATCCCCCTGACCACGGGCGCTGGCACTGGCCCGGGCCCTGGCAGCGACACGCAATTGCTCGGTGGCCTGGCCACGATCGGGCGGTCGATCAGCGACGCCAGCGTTTCACACTATAACGTCCGCCGGGTCGTCGATATCTATGCGACGCCGCAGGGGCGCGACCTAGGGGCCGTCGCCGCCGACATCCGCAAGGTTATGCAGGACACCGCCAAGGACGTCCCGCATGGCGCCAACCTGGTTCTGCGCGGCCAGGTAGCGACGATGACGAGTGCCTATCAGCAACTGTTTGTCGGTCTCGCCCTCTCGATCGTGCTGATCTACATGCTGATCGTCGTCAACTTCCAATCCTGGCTCGACCCCTTCATCATCGTCATGGCGCTCCCAACCGCGCTCGCCGGCATCGTTTGGATGCTGTTCTCCACCGGGACCACTCTGTCCGTCCCGGCGCTCACCGGTGCGATCATGTGCATGGGCGTCGCGACCGCGAACAGCATCCTCGTGATCGCCTTCGCACGGGAACGAATGGAGAAGGGCGTCGATGCGGTGACCGCGGCGATGGAGGCGGGCAGCACCCGTTTCCGACCGGTTTTGATGACCGCGCTGGCCATGATTATCGGTATGGCGCCGATGGCCATCGAACCCGGACAGAACACCCCGCTCGGGCGGGCGGTCATCGGCGGCCTGATCTTCGCCACCTGCGCGACCCTGATCTTTGTGCCGACTATGTTCAGCCTGGTTCATGCGCGCGACCGTAAAAAGGCTGAGGCCCCGTCGCCCGGCCACCCTTCTGACGCAAGCCTCTCCCTGAATGGAGCTACCCATGGAACCTGAACACAACACAGCGCCGATCGAACCGATCAGGACGCCTCACCGCCGGTTCCTCTGGTTGGCTGGCGGAGTCGCCTTTGTCATTTTGGGGGCGGTCGCGGTGACCGGCATGATCGCGCGAGCCAACAGCGAGCGGCAACTTGTGACATGGACGGACGCTCAGGCGATACCAACCGTGGCACTCGCGACGCTTACATACGGCGACGCGGGCGGAGGGCTGACTCTCCCCGGCAGGATCCAGCCCTTTAACAAGGCGTTAATTTACGCCCGGGTCAGCGGCTACCTCAAGAGTTGGCAATCCGATATCGGCGCGCAGGTCAAGGCTGGTCAGGAACTGGCGGTGATCGATACGCCCGATCTCGACCAGCAGCTGGACCAGGCGAAGGCGGATCTGGCCAGCGCCGACGCCAATGAGCAACTGGCGGCCCTGACCGCCAAGCGTTGGCGCGCACTGCTGACGACGCAATCGGTGGCCCAGCAGGCGGCCGACGAGAAGACCGGCGACGCTGCGGCGAAGAAGGCCATCAAGGACGCTGCCGAAGCGAATGTGCGGCGGCTGGAGGCGATGGAAACTTTCAAAACGATCGTTGCGCCCTTCGATGGTATCGTCACTGCCCGCACCACGGATATCGGCGCCCTGATAAACGCCGGCGGCGGCACGGGGCAGGAGCTGTTCGAAGTGTCGGACCTGCACAAGATCCGAATTTATGTGCAGGTCCCGCAGGCTTTTACGGCCGAACTGCAGCCTGGGATGCAGGCGAGTTTTGAGATGCCGCAACATCCCGGCCGCCAATTCACCGCCACCCTGGTGACGACGTCGAACGCGATGAATATGAATTCGGCCAGCATGTTGGTCGAATTGCAAACCGATAATGCAGACGGCGCGCTTAAAGCCGGCGCCTATTGCCAGGTGCATTTCCAGCTTCCCAATGATGCGAAATTGGTGCGCCTGCCGGCCACCGCGTTGGCGCCGACCGATCGCGGCCTACAAGTTGCCGTACTCGGTGACGACAACAGGGTGACCCTCAAAGCGGTTCAGCTCGGCCGGGACTTCGGCGACAATGTCGAGGTGGCTGCCGGCCTGTCGCCGTCGGATCGCGTGATCGACAATCCCCCCGAGACACTGGAAAGCGGGGACGCAGTTCAGCTGGCGGCGGCGAAGCCGTCATCAAGCACGAAACAGGTCGCCGGGCAGCCGGCGGCCAAAGGAAATTGAACCATGCGGTTCCGTAATCTTCCGGTCATCGGTTTTGGTTTGCTCCTGACCGCCTGCAATTTGGCGCCGGAGTATCATCCGCCGCTGATTGCCACGTCTGCGTCGTATAAGGAATCGGGGCCGTGGCATCCGGCCCAGCCGTCGGACACCCTGCCGCGTGGCCCGTGGTGGGAGCGGTTCGGCGATACTACGCTCAACGAACTCGAACCGCGGATCGACGCAGCCAATCCGACCCTGGCGGCAACGGTCGCGATCTACGACCAGGCCCGCGCTTTCGCCGCGCAAGCCGAAGCGGGCCTGTATCCCCAGGTCAATCTCGGGGCCAGCCTGTCAGCCAACCGACAGTCAGATACCCGCCCGCTGCGCGCGTCAAAAGCATCGGGCAGTCAGTTCGGCGCAAATGAGCTGAACGCCCAAGCGAGTTACGAAATCGACTTTTGGGGCAAAATGAGGAACACGGCGCTTGCCGGCGAGGCCTCGGCACAGGCGAGCGCCGCTGATCTGGCGACCATCCATCTCAGTTTGCAGGCGGAGCTGGCGAGCGATTATTACTCGTTACGCGGCCTCGATGCCGACGCTCAATTACTGGCGGACACGGTAACCGCCTATCAGAAAGCACGCGACCTGACGGAGAGGCTCTTCCAGGGAAAGATCGTGTCGAGTATGGACGTGTCGCGCGCCGATACTCAGTTGGAAACAGCGCGGGCGCAGGTCTCGGACATCGCCGCGCGGCGGGCGCTTCTGGAGCACGCCATCGCGATCCTGGTTGGCGAACAGCCGTCCAGCTTCTCGCTGCCCGCCAAGGTGCTGCCGTTCAAGCTCCCCGACATTCCCACGGGCATGCCGTCGACGCTGCTCCAGCGACGGTCGGACATTGCGATGGCCGAGCGGAACATGCAGGCGGCAAATGCCGAAATTGGCGTGGCCCGCGCTGCTTTCTACCCGTCGGTATCGCTCAATTTCCTCGGTGGCACCCAATCGACGAGCCTTAGCCTCCTCAGCCTGGCAAACAGCTTCTGGTCGGTCGGCCCGAGCGTTTCGCTGCCGCTGTTCAACGGTGGCGCGCTTGACGCCCAGGAATCCGCCACCTATGCCAAGTTCCGCCAGACGAACGCCGATTATCGCGCGACAGTGCTCAGCGCCTTCGCCGAGGTCGAGGACAATTTGGCCTTGCTCCAATGGCTGGGCAAGGAGTCCGGCAACGAGGACGCGGCCGTCACGGCAGCCCAGCATACACTCGATGTCGCGCTCAACCTTTATCAGCAGGGCGCCGACAGCTATCTTGAGGTGGTGACGGCGCAAACGCCGCTTCTTCAGGCACAGCAAACGGCGCTCGACCTCCGGACCCGCAGGCTGCTGGCCGACGTCGCGCTGATCCGAGCGCTCGGCGGCGGCTGGGATACCGGGGAAATGCCGTCCGAAGCCGAAGCAACCAAGCTAGCGGCCAACGACTACCCTGATCCCGGCCGGTGACGCCGCAGTTGACGACAAAAGCTACCACAGTCATTCCTTGCGGCGACCCAAAGACCAGTCTCCAGGACCCCATGATCCCGAGGGCCATCTCCTTCCCGCATGTCGGGGGCCGACGGGCCAATCTGGACTGGCACTACCCTGCGCTGGAAAAACTGATTGAAGTCGGCTCGAGCTGGGGCCATTTCCCCTGGTTCTTCCAGGATGCGGTGGCGCGCGGCTATCAGCTCGGCGCATCCGCTGCCGGCGACGAACATCGCGGCCGCTGTGGCGGCGGCGTTCCCGGCACCGCGGTGTTCGGCACGAAAGGTGGGCTGACGGGAGTGCTCGCGCCGACGTTGAGCCGCACCGATATCGGGAGCGCTCTGCGCGCCAGGCACACCTGGGCAACAACCGGCGAGCGCCTGGTCGGCCTCATCGCTTCCTCCGGCTATGTCCAGGGCGACGCGTTCAGTCGTGCGGGCCAGGCCAGCATCGGCTACCGCTTTCTGGGGATGCCGGGTGGGATCAGATCGCGGCCTACGACCATACCGGCCTCATCTGGGAACGCGATCTGCAGCGCGAAGCGGGCTACAGCGAGCGGCGCATCGGCTTCCGCAGCGACACCTATGGCGATGCCGACGCCATTGAAATCGATGCGAGCAATCTGGCTGATGCCGTGATCACCGTCGAAGGCACGATCGATGGTTATTCCAAGGTCGGCGACCCGACCCAAGGCCACCCGTTCGAGCATTGCCCGTCATTCCATTGGGAGGTCTCCGGCGCCGATCTGCTGACCGATGGCGGATTGCGGCACGAGCTGGGGGATTCGACCTGTTCCTGGGGCTGGAGCGGTTGACGGAACAATCCCTGCCTCGCGAGGTGTCTGGCACGATCAGCGTCGAGCCTGCCAACGGGCTCCATGGATTTCGACCGATTTATTTTTTCGCTCGCCAGATCGACGACGCCAAGGTCTGGACGTCGCCGCTCTACATTTCTTTCGGTTAGAGCGGCGGGTCGCCGGCGTTGTTTTCGATTCAATTGATCTCCGTGCCATGGATGCATAGTTTGTTGGCTCCGGCGTCGGGTTGAGTAAGGTTCCATGTTTCGACGGCTCCAGGTCCTTCCAGCTCACCTTTCGCTTGGTCATTGATGAGAATTCTGTTCACCTTCGAAAATCCGCTGCCCAGCGCCGAGGCCGATGCCGAAGTCTTTGTAACGACAGCTAAATATCTTGCACCTCTGACGTCGGGGTCGTGGCTGCATGTCCCTGTGGCGGACGCTGCCGGTCTCGATTCGGTCGCCACGCTAGCCGGACTGCCCGTGGTTCGCGCCCGGGCACCAGTTCGGCCGGCGGCTCTACGGCATTTCTGCTGCGGGCTGACCATGCCGTTTCGAAAGGAATTCCGGCTGGCCGATCTCGTCTATACACGCAATCTATGGATCGCCTGGATGGCGGTACTGTTCGGACAGCGGGTTGTGTTCGATCACTATCGCCCTTGGCCCGACCAGATTCCGCCGCTGCAGCTTTGGATCTATCGCCTGTTTTGCAATCGGCGTTTCCTCGTCAATATCTGTCACTCCAACTACACCAGGACCAAGTACCTCAAGCTTGGGATTCCGGCCGACAAATTGCGGTGCGTCCATAATGGTTTCGAGCCGCAGCGCCTGCAGGCCACAATCCCGATAGAAGAAGCGAAACGGAAAATCGGCATTTGTCCCGACCAGAGAACGGTCGTCTACACCGGACGCGTCAATCAAAAGAAAGGGCTGGACCTCGTAATTGAGGCAGCGAAAAAGCTGCCGAATGTCTTGTTCCTTCTGGTCGGCTCATATGGGCAGGGCCCGATCGAAGCGCTGGCAAACGGCGTCGGCAATGTCCGCATCGTCCCCTGGCAACCGCCGGAACTGCTTTCAAACTATATCTTTGCTGCGGATGTACTCCTGATCCCGCCATCCTGGCAGCCGCTGGCCAAATTCGGTTCGACCGTGCTGCCGCTGAAATTGTTCTTCTACATGGCCTCGGGCCGCCCGGTTCTCGCGGGCGAAACGCCAGATGTGCTGGAAATTGTGAAGCATGGCGAGAATGCGTTTCTATGCGAGCCGGATTGCCTGGAATCGCTTGTTGCAGGAATCGGCACGTTGATCGGTGACGCTGAACTCGCGGCGCGCCTCGCCGCGAACGCGCTGGCAGACAGTCGTGATTTCACCTGGAGCGCACGTGCGCAAACGATCGCCGCCATTACCGCAAGCCGACTGCAATCGGCGCCGGCGGGACATGGTGTCTGGAGCCGCACCCAATTTCGCGCCTGGGTGCAGCAGTCGAAGCGCTGGCTGGTTCATCTGATCCGCGAGCGATCGCTTGTGCTGCCGCCCGACATCGTCTTGCCTGCCGCGCGCCTGCTTCCCGCCAAGCACGACTAGACGGACCGGCCCCGGCGCCTGCGTGGATAGCCATCAAAAACATCTGGACCGCGGCTTCAACTGGCTGGGCAGCGCGACGATCATTGCCAAGATCATCGATTTTTCGACGATCCTGGCGGTGCTGTTGCTTCTGACCAAAGAACAGGTCGGCGTCGCGTCGCTCGTGGTGTCGATCGCCATGGTGGTCGAGGCGTTCGATGGGCTGGGCACCGGCGAGGCGCTGGTGCAGGCCCCCTCGATTACTCGGCTTCAACTAGACACGCTGTTCTGGTTTGTCATCGGCGCAGCGATATTGGTCGCCGGATTGACGTTGCTCGCAGCCCCCTGGATCGAGGCGATCTATGGCGTTCCCGGAATGAAGACCTACTTCATCGCCGCAGCAATCAAACAGCCCTTGGTGGGCGCCGCGCTGATCCCGTTGGCGATCATGAACCGGGACCTGCAATATGAGCGAATTGCGGTCGTCAGCGTGTGCGCGACCTTGGCAGCCGCGTTGACGCGCCTGGGTCTTGCGGTTCTTGGAGCCGGGGCTTGGGCGATTGTCGCCGGCTATACGGCGAGCGGCCTTTATATGCTAATCGGTGCATTGCTGGCCCGGCCTTTTCGCCCGGGGTTTCAGTTCCACATGTCGGCGATCCGGCCGCTTGTGCATTTCGGGATGCGGGCAGCCGCATCGAACATATTCGAACAGATCTTCAAGAATATCGACTTCCTGCTGGTCGGGTGGTTTTACGGAGCTGCCCAGCTCGCGGTGTACCGGGTTGCATTCGAGGTTGCCATGGAACCCGCGATGGCCGTCGGGACAGTGGTCAATCGCACCGCCTTGCCTGTGTTTGCACGCGTATCGGCGGTCAGGGATCATCTGGCGCAATCTCTGACATGGTCGCTGCGCAGGCTGGTGATACTGGTTGCGCCGCTGATGGTGGGTCTAATACTGGTGGCCGATCCGCTGAGCGCGCTGCTTCACGACGAGCAGGGCAATAGTTACGCGGCGGCCGCCTTGCCGCTCAAGCTGCTGGCGGCAGCAGCTCTGCTGCGCGT
>JAQGIF010000158.1 GCA_028291345.1 Rhodospirillales bacterium
ATAATCCGGTGAGATTTTTCGTCAACCGAGTGACGAAAAATCTCACCGGATCGCGCCGTTAAAATGCTTTCACGACCGGCTTGGCATGCTCGACTTCCGGGGCGCCGTCGAAGCAATGGGACACCAGCCCGCGCCAGCTTTGGAAATCGTCGGAATTGCGGAAATCGAATGTGTGGTTTTCCAGCGTTTCCCAGCCGACCATCAGCCGATAGCGGTTCGGAATTTCGAGCGACCGGAGCAATTCCATCGAAAGGCAGCCCTTGGCCCGCTGGAACAGCGGCTTTGCTTTTGCCACCCCGCCCTCGAATTCGTCTTCCATCCCGGCTTTGACAACGATTTGCGCTATTTCGAGAATCATCAATTTTCCTTTAATGGCTTACCGCGTTACCGGTGTTACAAACGGCCCGCGCCGAAGGGGGAAGGAACGCAATGAACCACGTGATGTCGAGGGGAATCTTTACATCGATCGCCATATCGCTTGTCGCCTTCAGTGCCGGACCGGCCCGTGCGGTCTGCATGCAGCCGCAGCCTGTGCGCGTCTGCACCGAATTCTTCCACAGCGAGAACGTGATCGTCGCCAAGATCCTGTCCGTGCGCAAAATCCCCGACACGCCTGACCCGAACAATGTCGAAGGCTGGTTCTATAGGATCGCGGTCGATAAATCCCTTCGCGGCGGGACGCTGCCCACCGACGAGATCTATACCGGCAACGACGAAACCAAATTCACCATGGAGGTGGGCAAGAGCTATCTCCTGTTCATCAACAAGAACCAGCAATTGCGGGCCGCACCCGATTCTTGCGGCAACTCCAGCGAGCTATCCAAGGCGAAAAGCTCCATCATGGCGATCGACGCGATCCTGAAGGCGGCGGCGAGCGGCGGTGGCGGCGATATCGGGGGGCGGGTGATGCTACCTGTGGCCGGTAGCCAGGCCATGTCGGATGCCGGTGCCCCGGGCGTCCCGCTGGTGGTCAAGAATTATGTCGGCCGTGACCAGACCGTATCGACCGACGAGCGGGGTCATTTCGATATCCACGTCCCCGCCGGGCACTATACCGTCGAGGGCGCGTCGGAAGCGTGGGAGATGATGCCCTATGCGCTGTCTTATATGAAACCAGCCGATTTCGAGCTGCCCGACGGCAGCTGCGCTGACCTGGTGTTCCTGGCCCAGCCGAAATAGTCGCAGCTAATCGGCCTCCGTCTCGATGCGTTCCATATCACTGTCTGACAGACCGAAATGATGGCCGATCTCATGGACCAGCACATGGCGGATCATGTCCCCCAGCTTACCGCCCCGCGCCCGCCAATGCGCCAGGATTGGCTGGCGGTAGAGAAAGATCATGTCCACATGCTGGACTACAGCCCCGGCCTGCTTGAAGCCAATCGGCAGGCCCCGATAAAGCCCGAGCAGTCCCAGCGGATGGCGGATGCGCATCTGCCGCAACGTCCCCTTATCAGGCCAATCGTCGATGCGAAGCGCCACCCCTTCGATATGACGTTTGAATTCCTCGGGAATCTCCGCCAAGGCTGCCTCGGCCAGCTCAGTGAATTCGTCGAGCGACGGCCCCTCATCGGCAAAATCGGTCCAGGCTGCTCTGTTCATTCCATTCCGCTCGCGCTCCAGCGTCTTCTCGCTTTGCCTCCCTATGTGGGGTGCTGACCCGGTGCTCAAAAGCATGACCGACAAAACCCCCCACTTATGTCGCCTGGCGGTCACACTCGCCGCGCTTTTGATGACCGTCGGCGCGGCAGCCGAGAAGCCGCACGCTCTGACCAATACCGGAACGTTCCGCGCGGCCTTCGACGCATCATTCTACGGCTTCGACATCTGCGGAGATGCCGCGAGCGGCCAGCTATACCGGAAGGCGCTGACCGAAAAAGTCGACCATTGCCCCTTCACCGCCGACGCCAAGGCCGGCTTCCAGCAATGGAGCGCAAATGCGGGGACACGCGCAACGGCGGATATCCAGCGCTACATCGCCGAGCACGACAAGCTGCCGGAACGGCTGGACCAGAAGAAGCTGAATTGCCGAATGGAGCGAGAAACCCCAACCTATCAGAAGACCGTTGCGTTGCTGGCGCAATACGCCAAGGGCGAGGTCGGCTTCGATATGGTGGTGCCGGACGCGTGCGATGTTAAGGCAGACACGCTTCAAGAATAAAGGTTCGCCATGTCGTTCCCGAATCTGGAACAGGACTTGTTCCCAGAACGGAAAACGCCGGCCCATCACGTCCCGCGCGGTTTCGCCCGAGCCGTCGCCTGCGCCGCGACGGGATCGTCCGGCCAGAAATGCCTCGGGTAACGGCCCTTCAGATCCTTCGCGACATCGCGCCATGAGCCGCGCCAGAAGGCGGGCAGGTCACGCGTGATCTGGATCGGCCGATGGGCTGGCGACAGCAGTACCAGCAGAAGCGGCACCTTGCCCCCCGCGACGCTGGGGTGGCGGTCGAGGCCGAACAGTTCCTGCACGCGGATTTCCAGTGCCGGCCCGTTCTCCGCCCCGTAATCGATCGGCGCGCGCGAGCCTGATGGGGCATCGAAGTGCGATGGCAGCAACCGGTCGATCTCGGATCGCTGGCTCCAGAGCAGCAATGTATCCAGGAAAGCACCCAGGTCATCGGCCGTTATCGCGTTCAGCGAGGTGCGCCCGGTGATAAACGGCGTCAGCCATGCCGCGCCATCCCGCCCCAACGCCTCGTCCGACAGGTCCGGCCACGCCTGCCCGAGCGCACGGAACAGATAGGTGGCGCGCGCGCGCAATGCCTTCTGTTCTCTGGACCAGGGCAGTTCGCCGATCCCGATACCCGCTATGCCAGCGGCGAGCATTTCCGCCGCCCGAACCGGATCGTCGACCGCGACCGGATCATCATCCAGCCGCAACGCGCCCAACCGCCTCACGCGCCGTGCGCGGACGCTGCGCGAGGCCGCATCGAAAGCAAGCAGCGTTTCTGTGAGGATTCTGTCGGCGAATAGTTCCTCCACGGTCGTCAGGTCGATCGGCGCGGCGGCGCGTATTCGCCCGTTCGCCGCCACACCGGTTACGTCGGTGACCACCAGATAGGGGGCGGTGGCCAAGCCGTCGCTTTCGTCCAAACTGGCCGCGCGTCCATTGGCGAGACGGAACCGCCCGCGTCCGCCCGCCTGTTGCGCTACCCGATCGGGATAGGCACGTGCCAGATGCCGGCCGATATCGCCGGATGCGGATCGATCCTGGCCGCCATCGGACAGGCTCGACCAACGTCGGGCCAGGCCACGCGCCTCGTCGGCACGTTTCGACCTGTCGGCGCGGAAACCGGACAGCCGATGGGTCAGGTCGGTCCCGGTCCCGCCGAGTCCGCGCTCGGT
>JAQGIF010000168.1 GCA_028291345.1 Rhodospirillales bacterium
CGAACTCGGCATCATTGGGCGCGATCAGATGATTGCGGACATATTTGGTGAAATGCACATGCTGGACCGCCAGCGGGGCATGCCGCGTTTCGTAATAGTCGCGAAAGGCGGCGCGGCTGAGGTCGGGTCGCCGGCGGAACAAGACAATGGTCTTCATATGATCCCCACCGCGCGGTCGGGATTGCCAGGCAGCGCGCCGCGATAGCGTCCGATGCTGGACCCACCGTCTGCGGCGAATTTTGAGCCGCACACATAGGAAGCTTCGTCGCTTGCCAGGAACAGGCAGACCGCGGCGATCTCGCGGGGTTTGCAGATGCGCTGGATCGGCTGGATCGTATAGGTCGGCTGCAACTCGTCGGCCGATTTGTGCAGCGGGTTGGCGAGGTCGGTATCGGTGCCGCTGGGATGGACCGAGTTCATTCGGACGTTCTTATGGCCCAGTTCCATCGCCGCGACCTTGGTCAGACCGCGCATGCCCCATTTGCTGGCGGCATAGGCGCCCAGTCTATTCACGCCGCGCATGGCCTCATTCGACGACATATTGACGATGGACCCATGGCCCAGCGCCACCATCCTTGGCGCCAGCGTGTGGATTCCGAGGAACACGCCGGTCAGGTTGATCGACAACACCCGCTCGAACTCTGCGTTGGTCGTGTCGATAACGGTCTTGAAAAAGCCGATGCCAGCATTGTTGACCAGTATATCGACCGGGCCGAACCTCTTCTCCGCAACGTCCGCTAAATCGCGCCAGGCGTTTTCATCGGTCACATCGGTGCGGCGATAATTGGCGGCCTCGCCGACCTCGGCCGCAAGCGCCGCGCCGGCATCGTCCAGCACGTCGGCGATGACGACCTTGCCTGCCAGCCTGCCGCTCATGCTGCTACCGGCGAAGACTGGGCCCTTGGAGACGACTGGGTGGGAGCGGGCGGGGTGTAAAGTTGGGCCGACTTGCCGCCATCGACCGGCAGGACCGTCCCGGTGACGAAGCTCGCCTCTTCTGACAGCATGAACAGGATCGCATTGGCGAGCTCGACCGGCTGGCCGCCGCGCAGGGTCGGGATGGTGGCGGCGACCTGCGCCGCCCGCTCGGGCGCGTTCTTGTGGATGCTCCCCAGCGATTCGGTCATCACCTGGCCCGGCGAGACGACATTGACCCGTACGCCATGCTTCGCCGCCTCCATCGCCGCGACCGCGCTAAAATGGATCAGCGCCGCCTTCGACGCCCCATATGTCGCTATGTTTTCCATCTCCCGCAATCCGCAGGTCGAGGCGATGTTGACGATCGATCCGCTCTTCTGCTTGTACATCTGGCGCAAGGCCACGCGGGTACCGATGAACACCGCCTCCGCCTTGACCGCGAAATCGCGCTTCCAGGCGTGCAAAGCCGCGTCGAGGATCGAGTTGCTATAGGATGACATGGCGTTGTTGACCAGCCCATCTAGCCGCCCATGGCGTGCGACCGTGTCGGCGATCGCCTTAATATAGGCATCAGCATCGGCGACATCGAACTGCATGGTTTAGATCGAACCGCCTTGCGCCTTCACCGCCTCGGCCGTCTCTGCCAATGACCCCGGCTTGCGCGCGCAGATCACCACACGCGCGCCTTTCTCGGTCAGGCGCAGCGCTGTCGCGCGGCCGATGCCCTCGCTGCCGCCCGTGACGAATATGATCTTGCCTTCCACCCGTCCCGCCATGGCGGCCCCCCAATTTATGGTTAGTTCACATTTATCGTCATTGCTTTGCTCCGCTCGCAATGGCGCATTGAGTTTACACAAGCCTAACTCTCAGCTCCGCCGGGCCGCGCAAGGTGGCGCCGGTGATGCGCGTATTTTCCGGATCGACCAGTTCCAGATCCGGATACAGGTCCAGTATCGCGTTTATCGCAACGTTCATCTCGCGCCGCGCCAGCACCGCGCCGATGCAGAAATGGATACCGGCTCCGAAAGTCGTGATCTTTTTCGTGCGGCGCGTCAGGTCGAATGTCTCGGGATCTTCGAACATGCGCGGGTCGCGATTGGCTGACACCACGCTCAAGAGCAGGAAGGTGTTGGCGGGGATGAAGGCGCCGCGCCATTCGACATCATGGGGCACCAGCCGCGGGTAAAGGCCGATGGCGGGTTCCCAGCGCAGGGCCTCGTCGATCGCTTGTGGGACCAGGCTGCGATCCTCCAGCAGTTTCTGTTTCAGGCTGGGAATGGTCAGCATGGCGACTATCAGATTGCCGAGCTGGCGGAACGTCGTGTCCGCGCCGGCCGGGAACAGGACCCGCAGGAACGACACGATGTCTATATCCTCAAGCCGCTTGCCATCGATCTCGGTGCGGGCCAGGCGGGACAGGAAATCGTCGCCGGATCCGCGCCGCCGCTCCTGGATGATCGGGATCACATAATCTTCGAATTCCCGCGACGCTTTCAGCGCGTCTTCCAGCGCCCAGCTCGACGCCGTCAGGTCATGCGCCCAGCGCTTGAACTTCCGGTCGTCCTCGACCGGCAGGCCGAGAATGCGGACGATCACCGAAATGCCGTACATTTCGGCGAAATCGCCGATCAGGTCTGCCCGCCCACCCTTGGCCAGAACCAGCCGGCCCAGCGCCCCGCGCGCCTCCGGGACCATGATGTCGTGTTCGTACCGGTCGATGGCGCTGGCGGTGAAGGCGGACGAGACGAGGGCGCGATGGGTGCGATGCTCGTCACCGGTCATCGAGAACAGGCTGCGCCCCTGCGCCGGCTCGGCGAAGCGTTTGGCCCCGGCCGATAGCGGTATGTCCTTCTCATCGCCGAACGCGAAGCTGACATCGTCGAAGCGGGTAACCAGCAGCGCCTTCTCGCCATGCCGGTTGACCGGAAAGAACCGCCCTTCCTCGCGCAGCGAACCCATCAGCGCCTGGATATTCGGCAGGCGGTCGGTGGCGAAATTGATTTCGGGATAGATGATATCCCGCTCCATGGGGCGTTCGCCTGCGGTCATGCGCCAGAGTCGAATTGCGGGAGAATCTGTGCGCGAATCCGGTCAAACAGGTGCGTGTATTCGTTGATCGTGTTCAGCCCACGGGCAGCCAGCACGATATGATCGAGCCCGGCTTCGTGGTATTCGCGCAGCTTCTTGGCGATCTGGCCGACGGATCCCATCAGCGGAAACTGTCTAGCATCATCAGATATCTCGCTGTCGCCAATCATGAGCGAAGCATACATCGATGTCGGTACCTGGTCGGGCGGACGTCCGGCTGCCCGGCAATCTTCGGCCAGCGCCGCCCGCGCCGCCGCGACCTCGGCTGGTTCCATATCGATCAGATGCCAGCCGTCACCGCGTTTCGCGGCTCGGCGGCGGGCGGCATTGTTCTTTCCACCGATCAGCAGCGGGATCGTGCCTTTGACAGGCTTGGGCTCGAAACCGATCTCCTTCACCTGCCAGAAGTGTCCGTTGAAGTTCGGTGCCTCGTCCCGCCATAGCGTGCGCAGCAGGTCGATCTGCTCGTCGAACTGTTTACCGCGATCGTTCCAGGAGACGTTCAAGGTGGTATATTCTTCCTTGATCCAGCCTAGCCCAACGCCCAGCCGCAGGCGACCCTTGGCGATGACGTCAACGCTGACGGCAAGCTTCGCATTTATGACAGGATGGCGCAGCGGAAGAAGATAGACGCCGGTGCCGAGTAGCACGCGGCTGGTTCGCGAGGCGATTGCCGCCAGCGCAATCAGCGGATCCAGAATCGGCCAAGTGGGCGGCAGGCTGACGCCGGATTGGCGCGTGTACGGGTAAGCCTCGGACGACACGTGCGGCAGAATCAGGTGATCGACGACCCAGACCGACGCAAAACCGCATTGCTCGGCATATTCGGCGATATCCACCGCCGCGCCGCTGGCGGCCAAAGGTCCGCTATTGGGAACTGTTACGCCAATCAGCATTGCGGGTATCTCACCTGTCGAATCGGAGCGTGCAATGTTCCAGCCCGCAGACCGCAACCCAATAATCTGCGCCCTAGAAAAGCGACCATACTGTTGTTTCCGCAATTAAAACATCATAGCGAAGGCGCGCCGGCGCCCCGATTGTGCAGCAAAAAGCAACTCATGAAGGCTTTTCAATATCGCACGTTGTTGCCCTTCGAGTGCATACGCTTCTAAGCGGAACGCTTGGCACCTAGGTTGGAAGTCGAGGTGGGAAATATGCGCATCTGGTTCTTCACCGGCGCGTCGCGCGGTTTGGGCGCGGAATTGGTTCGGGCCGCGCTCAAGGCGGGCGACAAGGTCGCCGCGACCGCGCGAAATTCCAAGAACCTCATCGACAGATTCGGCGATCATCCGAACCTGCTGCCGCGTCGGCTGGACGTTACCGTCGGGGCGCAGGCGCGTGATGCGATCGGCGCCACGGTCGAACGGTTCGGCCGGTTGGACGTGCTGGTCAATAATGCCGGTTACGGCCTTCTGGGCGCCATCGAGGAATCGTCTGCCGAAGATGTGGAGCAGCTTTATCGCACCAACGTGTTTGGCCCGCTGAACGTCACGCGGGCGGCGCTGCCGCAATTCCGCGCGCAGCGGGCGGGTCATATCAATAATATTTCTTCACTCGGCGGCTATCAGGCGACGGCTGGCTGGGGGATCTATTGCTCCAGCAAGGCGGCGGTCGAGGGGATTTCTGAGGCACTGGCGCGCGAGCGGGGCCGCTCGGTATCCGAGTCACGATCGCGACGCGGGCCATTTTCCGCAGCGAGTTCCTCGAGGGCAGCTCGCTGATCCTGGCCGACACCAAGATCGACGACTATCGCGACGCGGTGGGCGCGGCGCGCGACTATGTGGCGATGTCGGTCAGCGATCCCGGCGCCGGCCAGGTCGGTTGCTCGCTGGAAAGGCTGGGCGAAGCGATCCGGTCCGTGGTGGATTCGGGCAACCCGCCGCAGCGTCTGCTGCTGGGTAAGCCGGCGTTGAAGCGGATCGGCGAGAAACATGCCAATGTGGAGGCGGATCTGGAAACATGGCGCTTCGTGTCCGAAATGGTGGGTCAATAGACCGTAAAGGGGAGAGCACGATGGGGTTCGCCTTCGAAGAATCCGCTGCCGCCGGGCAAGCCGGACGCAGCGCGATTACATCGGTTGTGCACGATATCGATCGGACTGTCGAATTCTACGGCAAGGCCTTCGGCGTTGGCCCGTTCGAGATTCGCGAGGTCGATTCCAAGAGAGCAACATGGCATGGGGACACGGTGCCGACTCGCTTTCGCATCGCCTCCGCGCCGCTAGGCCCGTGCGAGATGGAACTGATCGAGGTGGTGAGCGGCAGGCCGCCGCACGCTGAATTCCTCGACCGCGAGGGCGAGGGCATGAATCACCTCAATCTCGACTATCGCGATGCGGAGTCCTATCTCGGCCGGATGCTGACCCTGCATGAGCAGGGCGTGCATCACTTCTGGGGCTTCCCGCATTCCGGCTTCTGCTATGTCGAAAGCGAGAAAATCGGCGGCATCACCTTCGAGGTGATGCGCGGCAGCGGCCACGCCGGCAAGAAGGGCCATAATCACCTCGGGCTGGTGGTCGCCGATACTGACAGGACGATCGAATTCTACCACAATGTCATCGGCTTGCCGGGTTTTCGCACCAACGTCTTCCCGATGAAGAATGCCACTTACCGCGACAAGCTGATCGACGCCGCATTTAAGGCGAGCTTCACCGACCTGGGTGAGGGGCGGATCGAGCTGATCCAGCCGCTGGACGGCGGAAGCCCTTTCGCCGATTTCCTGAAGAATCGCGGCGAGGGCATGCATCATTTGCGCCTGGGAGTGGACGATCGGGACGCGGCGGTGGGTAAGCTGAACGCCAAGGGGATCGAGGCCTTTTGGTCATGCCCAGAGGCGGAAATGACCCTTCTCGACACGCAGGCGACCGGCGGCATGTGTTTCGGCCTGCAAGGGGCCGGGTTTTCATAATTTCCATTGTTCACATCGCAGCTAAAGCGGCCTCGACATTTGTCGCAGGCTGCTCCAGCCCAACGTCCGAGTGCCGCACGCGCGCAATTGCGCCCTGGTCAAGCCGGACTCGTGAAAGCAAAAACAGAGTAGGCGTCGTTTCGCTGGATCGTATGTCGAGCCGCGCTCCATCAGTGTCTCGACCACAAGGCCGTGCGGGACCTCGATTGCGATATTGATTTGGTGAGGCTCGGCAACGCCGCTCATTGCCATCAGCCAGGCCGCCATCTCGGCAAGTCCTTCGCCGTTGTGCTTGAAGATTTTCTCGCCGATCCTGCGGCCACCGTCGTCCGTCAGGAAGACATGATGGCTCTCGCTCGCCCAGTCGACGCCGGCATACCATTCACGTTCGTCAGTCATAGTGCCTCCTCGCTTGCACAGACGAGCCACCGCAACCTCAGCCGATCCCTGTACTGGCGCTCGGAAGACGGGCTACACGTCGTCCGGCGCGGACTCCCCACGGGGCATCGATCGCGGCCAATCCGTCGGGGCACGCGTCCCCCCCAGGTGATCGGGTCACAGGGGGCGATTGGTTGCTCCCGGCGAATCGGCTCGGTTCGGGAAGGCTACGCCGATTGGGGCCGTCGCCCGCGGAACATGCTTCGTTTCGCTACGCTCCACTTCGCATGTTCCGCGGCGCGCATTCCAAGAACCGCGTGAGAAAGGTACAGGGGGATGTACTCAGTACCGGAACGTCTCAGGGATATTATATCCCCACCATCGGGTAGGATGTGAGGGAAGGCAGCGCTCGCCGGGCGCCAATGGCCGACGCCTAGCGCAGTTAATGGAGTTGAAGCCGCCGGACATCAGTGGACATCGCCGGATACAGTAGCGCAGGGTGGCGGGCCACGACCGACGATGATGAGCACTATTTACGCTATAGCCCTATGATGGGTCTGTCCGCGAGACCCATCACGAATGCTAGAGCGATGTTGAGGCATGCGATACAGTCTATGAAAGCCACTCCACCGGCACATTCAAAGCCTGCGCGAGCTTTGCGATGGTCTCGGGGGTTCCCGTACGGCGCCCACTTTCGAGATCGGACAGATAGCCCTGACCGATACCTGTTTTGAAATTCAAATGCAGTTGGGTCACGTCGCGCCAGTTGCGAATGGCTTTCAGCCGACTCTCACCCCGAAGAATCGCAGCACTAACCTCCGGGGGCAGCACGACATCGCCAGCAGCTAATTCGGCCTTCCGAGCATCGTAGATGGCGACGTCGTCGGCATCCTCGGCCTCGTGATCGGCGCGCTCGAGGAGTGCCTCATATTCGGCCCGGGGCAGCACCACCAGCTCTTCGCCGCTGGACGCCCGAATGATCTGTGGTGCACTCATAGCCTTAGCTCCTCTTGTAAGTCGTCGTGGCCCGGCGGCCGATGTAGATCGCCAGGATCGTGGTTGCATCCTCATCGAAGATCACCCGGTAGCTGCCAATGCGGAGGCGGTAGCCGTGGCGGCCCTGAAGGGCCTTCACGTCGCCTTGGCCCGTCATAGCGTAGCGGTGAAGCCCAGCTTCCACCTGCTCGCGACCGTCTCGGGGAAGGGCATCGAGATCTTTCGCGGCGCTCAGCGTGAGGATGATCGTTTTCACAAGCGATAATATCGCTCATCTGCAGCGAGTGGTCAAGCGATAGTATCGCTCAATTCTACCCCCTTCGAAGGGAGACTGCGGTAAGACCGACGCTGACAAGCAGCGTGAGACGCTAATGATCTATATCCTGTTAACATTCCATGCAAAGAACAAGATCGACGCGGCATTATCCACGTCGCCTTACGGCAAGCCATCGTGGCACCGGCCAAAATCGGCTATGGCAGCGGGCTCTGGCGTAAATATAGCGGTGGACGCAGTCTACGGCGAACCGCTCGCCGGTCGAAAATCCCAGCTAACAGGGGAAATAACAGGGAATTTAGCAGATGCGTGGCAAAGCGTGCGCTCGGGGGTGCGGAAAGCGACGCCTTTTCAGTTCGTTGCGCGAAAATTCCTACTCAGGCTATCAGGGAATTAATTCGCCCGAACAGGGATGAAATTCGATCCATCAGGGATTTAACGCAGCCGTCGGCGTAGGAGCAGGATCGAAGGGCCAAGAGCGCTAATGATCCGGTGGCTGCAACTGATTAATGGCGGCGACCGTCTCAACAGGTGAAGTCTAAGGCCATCGAAACTGACAGCCAGGGCGCGATCACTCCGATGAGCCAGTGCGAGAACGGCTTCACGCAAAGATCGGAATGACTGATCAGCTTCGCGAGGTATTCGCAGTTCGGCC
>JAQGIF010000169.1 GCA_028291345.1 Rhodospirillales bacterium
ATCCGCTCTTCATGCGGGTCACCCTGGACTATCTGTGTGAGCGCGGCAATGTCTCGCGTGCCGCGCACGGTTGGCGCCTTCTTATATTAGTCAACAGGTTGGCCCCCGAGACGCCCCCCACTCTCGCCCGCGCGATCGAGACAAAAATCGAAAGTATGACTGATGAGCAGCGGCGGGTACTCGAAGCTGCGAGTGTGGCAGGTCTCCGTTTCGATCCAGCCACCACTATGCGCGCGGCCGGAATGGACGAGCAATCGTTCGAGGCTGCCTGCGAAGAGCTCTCGCGGAATACAACCATCATTCACCGGGATGAATTGCTGATCCTTCCCAATGGTGACTTGGTGCACTGCTATGCCTTCAATCATGCGGTCTACCGGCAGGTTCTGTACGACGGCATAGGCCAATCGCGTCGCGCGCGTCTGCATCACCTGATCGCGGATCGGTTGGAGGAGATCTATCCGCCCGACCAGCGCAGCGATCTGGCTGTCCGGCTCGCGGAACATTTTGCGTCCGCCCGGGACTGGCCACGGGCGCTGGATTATCTCCGTTCCGCCTTGCGCGTCGCGAGCAACCGCTTTGCGCACCGTGACGCGTTGGCCATTCTCGACCATGCCTCCGAGCTGGCCGCAAACCTGACCGACAGCGCCCGAATTCCAGCGGAAATCGAGCTTCTGATGTGGCGTGCTGCCACGCAGACACTGGCTAATGATCCTCAGGCCGGAGAAAGCTACATGCAGCTCGCGGCAAAAGCCGGCGAACATGGCGATATCGATACGCAGTGCCGGGCGCTCCTCGGCTTAGCTTACCGTGCGATTCCGTATGACCTCGCCGGCAGCCTCAAAATCTTTAACGAAGTACTGACGCTCTCTGAGAGGCAGGCCGACCCGATCCAACGAGACCTCACACAAATCATGGTCTATGTAGAACGTCTGGTCGGATTTCACTGGAACCGTGACGAGGCTCAAACATGCGAAGAGTTGCTTGGCCGGATCAGAAGGCATGGCGATGCGCTGGCGATTGCTTGGGCGGAAGCAAACTTCGGACTGTTGTGCTTATTTTCGACACGGTATCAAGAGGCCAATGATCTCCTAAACCAGGCCTATCGTGTGCTAAGCGAAACGGCTCAGAGTGTATCCCAAGCCGATCTGACCCGGATCGCTTGGACGCGGTGCATGGAGGTACCCTGGTCACTGGTACATCTTGGAGAATTGGGTTCCGCCCTGACGGATTTGAGTGCCAGCAAAGCTGCTCTTGAGAAGAGTGGCAATCCCGCCGCCCATTATCTGGAAGTCCATCGCGGCTCCTTGCTTTTTCACGCGATGGATTATGAAGGTGCTCTAGAATCGTGCGCGGCGGCGGCTTGTCTTTCGAGCAAACACGACGGTGCGTCTGCCATCCAAATCTTTCCCATCGAGCGCAGAATCGCGCTGATATTCTGTGGCCTGGCCGAGATGGCGCTCGAAAACAACTTGGGGGCGCTCGATTACTTGCGCACGGCAGAAAGAGAGATGGAGAGGCAACCGGTATATTTGGATTGGTATTGGCGGCTCCATTTGGAGTGGGGAATGGTCAATGCCCTCATTGCCGAAGCCAATCACTTTGCGGCCGTTGAACGCGCGAAAAAACTTTGTGACTTGGCGGCGCAAACCGATGAGCGAGCCTGGCAGGCTCTTGCGTGGGAGGCCCGCGCGCGGGCTGCCTTGTCCTGTGGCGAAACGTTAGAGGCGATCGATAACGTGGCAAACGCCCTCACGGCATGCGAAGGCGTGACGCTCCCGCTTGCGGAATGGCGCGTCCACGCGACGAGCGCAACTATTTACAAGGCGGTCGGCGATCATCGCCAGGCAAAAAAGCACAGCCAGCTGGGTGCGGCCATCCGAAAACGGCTCGCCGAAAGTCTGCCGGAGGGCGACCCTGTCCGTGTGAAATTCGAACACCGCAGCGAATTAATCTCCGTGATCTGAGGTAATCGGGTCGCAACCGCGCTGCCAGCTATGACATAGCCCGCCCCGGCTTTCTGCTCCCCCAAAGCGCCAGAGCGTCCCCCCATCGGGGGGACATACGGGGCAGCCCTTTCACTCCTAAGTTTCAGCAGGAAGTACTCGCCCAAGCCAAAGGCCGGGGCAAGGACCTACCGCCCAGACCCAGACATCCGAGGAGAAGTTCATGTCGAAGCTCGATATGCTGACGCCCCAAAACAGCGCGATCACGCTCATCGATTACCAGCCGGCCATGTATCAAGGCGTGCAGTCGCACGACCGACTTGTTCCCTTCAACAATGTCCAGGTCCTAGCTAAGGCGGCGAAGCTGTTTGGCATTCCGACGGTAATTTCGACCGTCGCGAAGGACTCGTTTTCGGGCCCTTTCATGCCCGAGGTCACGGACCTGTTTCCCGGTCATAAGATCATCGATCGTACTTCCATGAATTCCTGGCTCGACCCAGCTTTTCGGGAGGCGGTCTATGCGACCGGCCGAAAAAAGATCGTGGTCGCCGGCCTGTGGACCGAAGCCTGTGTCATGTTCCCGACGCTGGAACTGCTGCGCGAGAACTTCGAGCTCTACATTCCCGCCGATGCGTGCGGCGACATCTCACTTGAAGCGCATGAGCGGGCGATGGAGCGCGCGATCCAGGCCGGCGCCGTTCCGATCACGTCTCTGCAGTATCTGTTCGAGCTTCAGCAGGATTGGGCCCGTAGCGAGACGTATGACGGCGTTATGGAAATCCTCAAAGCGCATTCGCCCTATGGCATCCAGGTCCGCTTCTCCAAATGGGCGCTTGGCGAGCACGACTCGGAAGCCGGCTGAGCGGGCCAAAGCCATGAAAATCTATGTTGTCTCGCTCGCCGCTGGCGTGCTGGTCGGCGCGATCTATGGACTGCTCAACGTCCGTTCCCCCGCGCCGCCGGTCGTCGCCCTTGTCGGCCTCCTCGGCATGCTCGTTGGCGAGCAGATTCCGCCGGTCACCCGTCACCTCATCGCGAAGGCACCCGCTTCCGTCGCCTGGATGAACCAGATCAAGCCGCACGTCTTTGGCCACCTGCCTAAAGGCGATAATGCGGGGAGGAATCCATCATGACCGATACACCCGACCTGGTCCTGCATAACGGCCGGTTCACGACGCTCGACCGCTCGAACCCGATCGCCAGCGCTGTTGCGATCGCAGAAGGGCGTTTCACCCATGTCGGCGGCGATCGTGAGATCATGCCATTGGCGGGGCCGAAGACCAGGATCATCGACCTCAAGGGCCGGCGGGTTCTCCCCGGCCTGATCGACAATCATCTGCATATCATCCGCGGCGGCCTCAACTTCAACATGGAGCTCCGGTGGGACGGGGTCCGCAGCTTGGCCGATGCCATGACGATGCTGAAGCGCCAGGTCGCGGTGACGCCGCCGCCGCAGTGGGTGCGGGTCGTCGGCGGCTTTACCGAGCATCAGTTTGCCGAGAAGCGCCTACCGACGATCCAGGAACTGAACGCGGTCGCGCCCGACACGCCGGTCTTCCTGTTGCACCTTTACGACCGCGCGCTGCTCAACGCCGCGGCCTTGCGAGCCGTCGGCTACACTAAGGAAACGCCCGCGCCGCCGGGTGGCGAGATCATGGGCGACGGCAGCGGCAACCCGACCGGTCTGCTGATCGCCAAACCGAACGCCGGGATCCTCTATGCGACGCTGGCCAAGGGGCCGAAGTTGCCGTTCGACTATCAGGTGAACTCGACGCGCCATTTCATGCGTGAATTGAACCGGCTCGGCGTGACCGGCGCGATCGACGCCGGCGGTGGCTTCCAGAACTATCCTGAGGACTACGCCGTCGTCCAAAAGCTGGCCGACGGGGGGCAGCTGACGATCCGGTTGGCCTACAATCTGTTCACTCAGAAGCCGAAGGGCGAGAAGGACGATTTCCTTAACTGGGCGAAGACCTCGAAATACCAGCAGGGTGACGATTATTTCCGTCACAACGGGGCCGGCGAGATGCTGGTCTTCTCCGCCGCCGACTTCGAGGATTTCCGGCAGCCTCGCCCCGACATGCCTCCCGAGATGGAAGGTGAGCTCGAGGCGGTGATCCGCATCCTGGTACAGAACCGCTGGCCGTGGCGGTTGCACGCCACCTATGACGAGACGATTTCGCGCGCGCTTGATGTCTATGAGCGCGTCAATCGCGACATGCCGCTCGATGGCCTGCACTGGTTCTTCGATCACGCCGAGACGATTTCGGACGAATCGATCGACCGGATCGCGGCGCTTGGCGGTGGCATCGCCGTGCAGCATCGCATGGCCTATCAGGGCGAGTACTTCGTCGAGCGCTACGGAGCCGGTGCGGCCGAGGCCACGCCGCCGGTGGCGAAGATGCTGGACAGGGGCGTGAAAGTCTCCGCGGGCACTGACGCCACCCGCGTTGCATCCTACAACCCCTGGGTGTCGCTAGCCTGGCTTGTCACCGGTAAGACGGTCGGCGGCCTCAGCCTCTATCCGCGGCGCAATTGCCTCGACCGCGAGACGGCGCTCAGGATGTGGACGGAGAACGTCACATGGTTCTCCAACGAAGAGGGCAAGAAGGGGCGGATCGCCGTCGGGCAGCTTGCCGACCTGATCGTTCCCGACCGCGATTATTTCTCCTGTCCGGAAGACGAGATCGCCGGCATGACGTCGGATCTCACCATCGTCGGCGGCAAGCCGGTTTATGGGGCCGGCGATTTCACGGCTTTCGATACGCCGGTTCCACCCGCGATGCCGGACTGGTCGCCGGTTCGCAGCTTTGGCGGCTATGCCGCCTGGGGCGATCCCGACGGGGCGGGTCACGCCGTTGCCGAACGTGCAGCGCAGTCGTGCGGCTGCGCCAGCGCGTGCAACATCCACAGGCACGACCATGCGACAGCCTGGTCGGCGAAACTGCCGATCTCCGACCTCAAAAGTTTCTGGGGCGCGCTCGGTTGCGCCTGCTGGGCAGTGTGATGACGATGGCCGCGGCAGCGGCGCGTCCGGTTTGGGTCGGCGCTATCCTGGAGTGGCGTTGGACTTGGCTGGCGGCACGCGCCGCCATCACCTCCGCATATCTGTATGGCGGTTTGGTAAAGCTGTCGGACTTTCAGGCTGCCGTCGCGGAACAGGAGCATTTCGGCCTCCATCCCGGATGGCTGTGGGCTGCGCTTGCGATCGTTGTTGAATTGGGCGGTTCAGTATTGGTGATTTCCGGCCGGTTGGTATGGCTGGGTGCGGGTGCAATCGGCGTATTGACGGCGATCGCCACGTTGGTCGCCAATGACTTCTGGAATACGGAAGGCCATGCGCGCTTCATGGCGATCAATGGATGCCTTGAACATCTGGGTCTGATCGCCGGCTTCGTGCTGGCCGCCGTCCTGTCCGAAAAGGCGGCTGCCAACGGATTTGCAGGTAGGAGAGCGGTGTGATGCGAAGGATCGGAGTTCTGGTTCTGACGGCAGCGATTGTCGTAGGTTTCGCAACTAACGCGCAGGCGGAAACGCCGGCCGTTGCCGTCGCGCCGCAATACGACACCGCCCATGTCTATGTCGCGCCTGAGGATTTCGACAAATTCGTCGCCAGCCTTGTCGCCACATTCGGTGGTAAGGCAACGAAACAGGGCGTCTTCACCGTCACACCGACACCGAGCCTGACGATGTCGCAGCTTGTGCTGACCCCTGCGGGGTCGGTTTCGGTGTTCGGCTTCAACACGCCGATCCCGTTTCCGTTCGGGGCTGAGCGGACGGGCTATCTGGTGACCGACATGGACACGGCCGTTCGCGCGGCGCGCGAAAGCGGCGCCGATCTCATCGTCGCGCCATTCCCCGACCCGATTGGCCGCGACACAGTTATCCAGTGGCCGGGTGGCGTGAACATGCAGCTTTACTGGCACACGACGCCGCCGGCCTACGATCCGCTCCAGACGGTGCCAGAGAACCGGGTCTATGTGTCGCCCGACAAGGCCGACGCTTTCATCCATGATTTCGTCGCCTTCGCCCACGGCAAGGTCGCGGCCGACGAGCCGAAGGCCTCGGGCGCGGATATCGGGCGGCCGAACGACACGTTTCGCCGGGTGCGGATCGACTCTGCTTTCGGCAAGATGGCCGTGCTGGTGACCGATGGGCATCTACCCTATCCCTATGGCCGGGAGACGACTGGCTACGAGGTTGCCGATCTTGCCGGCACCTTAGCCAGGGCCAAATCCACCGGCGCCACGGTCCTGGCGCAATCCTACGCAGTCGATGGCCGTCAAGCGGCAATCGTGCAGTTTCCTGGCGGCTATATCGCCGAGATCCACGCAGCGGGCAAGTGAGATCACAAACGCCGCGTGCCCACCTTGCAATCGCGGTGCTGCTGGGCGTGCCGTTCTGTGCTTTGTGGCCCGCGCTTGCTGACGACGCGGCGACGAGCGAGCCGCCGCAACGGCCGTCGATCCAGTTCAACCGCTGGCATGAGGACTGGTCGGTGCTCGCCAATCCGCGTGTGTCGCATGACGCCTTCGACGACCTGAAATATATCCCGCTCTCGTCCGACGATCCAAAGACCTACCTGTCGTTGGGGGCCAATCTCAGGGAACGCTTCGAGGCCAATGATGCAGCTGGCTTCGGCATCGGCCGCGCCCGCAGCGACGACTATGTTATCAGCCGGCTGGAGGCGCATGCCGATCTGCGCATTGCCTCGCAGGTCCAAATCTTCACGCAGTTCGTCAGCGCCTTCGCACCCTGGAAGACCCTGATCGCGCCGGTCGATCGGGACCGTTTCGACTTGGAGCAGGCGTTCGTCGCGCTGACCGAACCGGTGGGCGACGGCACGCTGAAGCTTCGGATCGGTCGTCAGCAATTTGCTTTCGACCTGCAGCGCTTCGTTTCGGTGCGCGACGGGCCCAACGTCCGCCAGTCCTACGATGCCGCCTGGGCGGACTATGAGATCGGTCCCTGGCGCTTGATCAGCTTTTACAGCCAGCCAGTTCAGAACCGGGATTTGCGCGCATTGGACGACTACAGCAGCGGGCAGCTGACCTATGGCGGTGCGCGCATTGAGCGGCAATTGTCGGAAACCTCCAGCGTCGCGCTCTATTATTCGCGCTTCAACCAGGATAATGCGCGTTTCGTCGCTGCGGCGGGCAACGAACTCCGCAATATCGTTGATGCCCGCTATTCGGGTACGGGCGGTGGTTTTGACTGGGACGCTGAGGCGATGTACCAGACCGGGCGCATCGGCAACCAGAAGATCGACGCTTGGGCATTCGGCACGATCGGCGGCTATACCTTTCCAAATGTCGCGATGTCGCCGCGGATCGGTCTCCAGTTCGACGGCGCGTCGGGCGACGACAATCCGCACGATCATACGCTCGGTACATTCAATCCGCTGTTTCCGAACGGCTATTATCTCACATTGGCCGGATACACCGGCTATGTGAACTTCATCCATCTGAAGCCGTCGGTGACCATCCATCCGACTTCGGCGCTGAAAATAGTGTTTGCGGCCGCGGCGCAATGGCGAGAGACGACGGCTGACGCGGTCTATACCCAGCCGAACCTCCCGATCGCCGGCACCGCCGGCCACCCGGGGCGCTATACCGGGACATACGGTCAAATCCGCGTCGATTACGCGATGACGTCCTATTCTTCGGTTGCGCTGGAAGTCGTACATTTTGCGGCCGCGGACGCAATCCGCCGCGCCGGCGGCCATGACAGCAACTATGTTGGGCTGGAGTACAAATGGGGTTGGTGAAGCCCTCAGTTCCGCTGCTGCTGAGTCTCAACGGCGGCTATGTCGATACAGCGAGCTTTCTGGCGCTGCAGGGCCTGTTCGCCGCGCATGTCACAGGAAACTTCGTCACCCTCGGGGCTGCGCTCGTGCTGGGGACTTCCGGTGCTTTGGCAAAACTGCTCGCGCTGCCAGTGTTCTGCGCTGTCGTCGTCGTCACGCGGCTTGCTAGCTTCGCTCTGCCTCATCTTGGCCTACCCGTTCTAAGAACGATGCTCGGCCTTAAGGCTTTTCTGCTGATCGTTGGCGCGGCAATGGCCATTCGCTTTGGGCCATTCTCCAACGGCGACAGTGGATCGGCGATTGCTACCGGTATGGTTTTGGTTTCGGCGATGGCGATTCAAAACGCAGCGCACCGCATCCATATGAGCAGTGCGCCCCCGACGACGCTGATGACCGGCACGACCACCCAGATCATGATCGACCTCGCGGATCGGTTGCGCGGCCTGCCGGCCGAAACCGCTGCCCAAACCCGCGTTCGGATGAGACGCATGGCGGCCGCGGTCGTTGTATTTGCGTTCGGCTGCGCCTCCGCGGCGCTACTTTTCCGACTAGTCGGCGACTGGTGCTTTGTAGTTCCCCCCGTGCTGGCATTGATCAGCCTTTTGAGTACGGATCGCGAGGGAGGCTTGTCAGGTTAAGTTCAAATGGGCGCAGATGTCCCTTTTCCCCACGTTTTCATTCACTGACGGTCGCGGCTTCTCAGGCCGCATGTGCATCGGCTCGAAAGGTTCGGAGTGTTTTACGGCCGATGAGATGACGTTCGGTGTTGAAGGTGTTGTAGACGGCGGCATGGGTGGTGAGAAATCGCTGGGCCGATGGCAGGGACCGGAGCTTTTTTGGCGGTCGAGCCTTTAGCTAGGCCTGCTTTTGTGGTGGCGGCAGCGAGCTTGCTCTTGGCGTTGATCATGATGCCCTCCGAGTGTGTGCGGCCGCGACGATCGCGGCGGTGTCACTGACACAAGCCCGGCAGCAATCCAGGCGTCGGAGGTCGTTAAAACGTGACGACAGAAATACTTGCTGTGACACGGAAGTCCAGTGCAATGCGGCTGCTATTTATGCATAGGCTGGTCTGCTTTGCGCCGAAACCGGCGGCAATTGTGACGGGCAACAGGAGGAGGCGTGATAATCTCATCATGTGCGGATATTCCGCCGTTTCTCATTTGGTACTTTTGCGTGAGCGCCATCTGGTTGCAATCAAAACTTTTATTGGCATTGATCGTGCTCGCGCAGCAGTCGAAACGCTGCCGGCCCATCGCTGGGCCGGCAGCTTAAGCGAGAGGCTCTAGAATTGCTTCGAAACCGTCATTCCAACCGTTAACGGGCGAACGGTGTAGCCCTTGATAATTCCATTATCGTGCGGTTTTTGGATAATGGTTTGGTCATTGGTCAGGTTCTTGGCGTATAGCGCAACCTGTAGCGCGTCGACATCGACGCCGACGCTGGCGTTGATGACACCGTACTGCGGGTTAGAGAAGTTTGGATCGCTCTGGCGGAAGGAACCGTGGGCACGGCCGATCCAGTTATAATCCCCGCGCACGAATGCAAGAATTTCCGCAGTGAGCGGCCATGTGTAATCCGCCGAAATGGATGCGGACCAGTCCGGGGTAAAGAGGACCTTCTGACCGACCGCGGCGGTTTTCGCATTGATCGTGCTCGTGATAACCGCATGTTCGACGCCGCCATTCGCGCCGATCGTCAAACCGGGAATCTCAGTCGGCTTGTAGCGGACTTCCATTTCGCCGCCGTAGGCTTCAGCATCGCCGACATTGGTGTTGAGAGAGCCGCCGCAGATCGGGATGCTGATCGATTGCTGAATTTGAGTCCACTGGATGTAATAGGCGTCGCCACTTACCGACAGGGTCTTGTTTAACAGAGACGACTTGGCGCCCGCTTCGTAGCTCCAGAGCTTGTCAGGCCCATAGGTCCGCGGCGGATCGTTGATTCCGAGAACCTTGAAGCCCTGCAAGCAGAGGGTATTTTCGTTCGGCGTGGTTGCTCCGCCCAGCCGGAAGCCTTTTGCCGCCGTTGCGTAAGCTGTGGTGTCTTCCGAAATGTCGTATGTGGCGGAGAACTTCGGCGTCGCAGCGTAGAAATGGGCGTTCTGGCTATAGGGAATGCCCAGCGTTCCGGCGTTTCCGGCATCGAAATACCCATACCCGAGCTGAGTGAACGATTCACGGGCATAGGTGTATCGAAGGCCCGCACTGCCATGGAACTTCGCGGTGACGTCGAAATCCACCTGGCCGAACGCAGCATATTGCCTTGCGTCATTCCGTTCCGATGTCTGCCACATCAGGTCGCCATCCCAGAGATGCGGATCGTCGGGCGACCCGAGATAGGACTGGTTGATATTGACGCCGTAGATTTTTTCGAACGCTGCGCTGAAACCCGGCGCAGGTTCGTAATCGCGATGCGTCGATGCTTGATCCTGGTAATACAGCCCAACGACCCACGAGAACGGCAGGCCCGAATCTTCCTTCGAGGGAGATGCGAGCCGGACTTCCTGCGTTTCGGTGTTGTAGGTCTGAGTGGCGTAAACCGGTGAAACGATATTGGCGAGGATCGTATCGTTTTCCTGTTTGTGTTGCGGGAAAACCGGATCAAGAACATCCTGCGCAACCGCGCCGCTGTTGAAGAATGTACCGTCCGATTGGCGCGAGTTTTGACGCCAGTAGTAGCTGGTGACAGACGTCAGCATTGCGAAGCCCAAATCCTTGTTGATGGTCAGGCTTGGGATGAACATCGTATCCCGGACGGGCTCAGCAAGCGCCTGATTGGTCTTATATAGCCCCAGACTGGATACGAATGCGGGCGAATCCGCATCCTTGATCCGCTGAAAGAAAACAGCGGGTGTGACGGTCAGGTCGTCCGAGGGTTGAAACTTGCCGGTTATGCGTGCGACTTCATTGCGCTCGTCATTGACGCCTGGCTTGTCGAGGACGCCGGCCGAATTGTAGTGATCGACCCAGCCGCTGTCGTCGCCATATTCGAACGCGCCCCGCAACGCGAATTTCCCAGGGACGACCGGGACGTTTACGATTGCTTGCCCGTCGTAATTTACCCCGCCGTGGTCTGTACCCGACAGATCGGCTTTTAGGCTGCCAAAGTAGTTTTCAAGATCAGGCTGGTTCGTGATCAGACGAATGGTGCCGCCTTCCGAGCTTGCGCCAAAGAGGGTGCCCTGTGGCCCCCGAAGAACCTCAACGCGATTGAGGTCAAGAAACTTCGGCTGGATGATGCCGTTATGACCAATCGTCGTGATGATTGGGATATTGTCGATATAGACGCCCACGGTCGAACTGCCGTTAGTCGAACCGATGCCGCGAATTTCGATGTCCTCTTCGCCGGTTCCACCGTGGGCCACGAAGGAAACACCGGGCACGCTGCGCGCAATATCGTCATAATCGACGATGTGCCGTTCTTCGAGGTCGCGGCCGCCCAGAACGGATATCGAGGCAGGAACGTTTTTAAGCTTTTCGCTGCGCTGGGTCGCCGTGACGACGATTTCTTCGATCTGACCTGAAGAGGCCGCGTCGGCCTGCTGAGCGCTCGCTACCTGGAGCGTATTGACGGCACCAAGTGCAATCAATGCTACTGATATAGGAGCTTTAACGTGTCGTGCTGCAAATGACATAAGCAATCCCTCGTTTAGATGTGCATTGGGCCAACCACGTGATGAATGCAGTAACACCCTGCAGCCATAACATCGGCGGACATCCGAACGAGTTGCACAGATCATGCCACCATATTGCAGTGCACACTCTGCATATTTATCAGTTAGATAACGCTCACGTGCCTATTAATTGTAAACAACTCAGAATCATAATGTGTTCAAAATCTGTGCAATCATCGCCAATATGCTGCCGATTTGTGCACTGTACGATTTATGAGCAGTGTTTCACTTTCGTATTAAAAATCAGGGGATTGCGATCAGAGCGACAACGGAGCCGGCCGCCGGACAATGTGCTGATAACTTATTGAAACTATACCATATTTTGGCGTCTGGTGCTGCGGGCAAGCTGCGGGCTTTGCTCTCTCAATTGATTTTATATTGTAAATTGTTCCCGCTTATGGCTAACCGAACAAATAAAAGCTTGGATGCACATCCTCAGAAGGAAACTGAGGTCTAAACCTAGAGGAAAAACCTCGGGGCACCAAGAAGAACATTACAGAACTCATTGGACCGTCTAACATATTCCAAAATATTCGATATATAATTTCTTAAAATGCCTAAGGCATGAGCATATTATCTCTTGGTTAGCTTTTCATCAAACAAACTATCTTGAACACTAACGGTTTGGCATAACCTCCAGCGTCACTGACACGCTATGATTGGTCGTTTCTTGCTCGGATTTGCGGGAAAATTTCCGTTATGTCGAATGTTGCCCTTTTCTTCTCGTAAAGAGCGAGGGCCTGTTCGATGTCATTCAAATGGGAAAGCATCGCGTTGGCGAGTCCGTTCCCGTCGCGTTGCTCGATGAAATCCACAAGGCGCTCATGGGCGAGATGCGAACAGACGGTAACGTGCGGATATTCGAAGACAGCGGCTATCAAAGCAAAACGCACCATCAAATCGTTCATAAAGGCGACGAGAACCTCATTACCGGTGACCGTAGCAAGGAGCGTGTGGAAGTTGAATGATACGAGCAAAGCATCAGCTTTATTGGGAGTTTCTGCGAGCAAAGTCTCTCTTCGAACATGAGCCCTTAACTCTTTCAGTCCATTTTCATGAATCGATCGGACGACTTCCTGTGCTAATGCCGTCTCTAGCAAGCGCCTCGCCGCCAGAACTTCCTTTGCCTGTTTGACATCGGGTTTTGATACGAATGCGCCGTGATTCCGACGCAATGTGACAAGCTTATTTCCCGCCAGCGAGTGAAGAACATCGCGAATTCGCATACGGCTGACGCCAAACGCGTCAGCTAGCTGCCCCTCGACCAAACGAGCGCCGGGGGATATTCGGCGCTCAAGAATCGCGCGCTGAATATGATCGTAAATGCTCCGATCGATATGTTCGTGTCTTCTTTCAATTTTACAAGCTTGCACGATGTTCCATTCCCGATAGAGGTCGGCAGCATCCCCCCAAGAGCGCTGGATCAGGGTACGAGGCGAGCTAAAGGATGCATTAGCCGCGTCTCAGCGGCAACAGCGGTCGACCACATTCTACGACACTCCAGGAATGATTGTTCTCAGGGCCAACATATATTATGAACAATCTTTGACAGGGGTGACAAATTGTTCAAGGCTAGAGGGAATTCATGCGGGGCAAACGCATCCACCCGCGCCCGATCATTTCGCTGGCCCTCGTTCTCAAAAGGCACATGTCCCATGTCGAGTAACAGGCGCCAATTTCTCCAAATGACGGCCGGACGATGTCGCGG
>JAQGIF010000061.1 GCA_028291345.1 Rhodospirillales bacterium
TTCCGCCGCGCCGTAGGCCAGCGCATGGAAGCCGTCGTCCTTGATGAAGTTGAACTCGGTCAACAGCGTCAGCTTGTCGGAGGCCTTATAGGTGAACAGGACGTCGTTCAGATAGCGCAGTTCGGAATTGGCGTGGGGCACGGAGCCGATCGGGTTTTCCGGCCCGATATGGGTCAATGCGAGAACGCTGAGCTTGCCGTCGAGGGCGAAGCCGTTGAGGGCGAAGCCGCCCTGGAAGGCGAAGGCGGTGTTCGGGTCGCCATCGTCGAAGGTGGTGTTCACCCCGGTGTCGGCGCCGAGATAGACGTCGAGGATGTCATTGACATGGGTGATGGTCATGAAGCCGGTATGTTTGAGCGGAATGCCGAAGTTGAAGATGTAGCTCTTCGAATAGAGGTAATTGCCGCTCGGATCGATCGTCTCCGCCCCGAGATAGGTGACGAACTGACCGGCCTTGATATCCATGCCTTTTTCGGTCAGCCACGGCGTATGCAGGAAGGCCCAGGCCTCGACGACGTCGACCTGGGTGCGCTCTTTGATGTTGGTGTCGAGTTCGCCCAGGAAGTGCGTGTAGCGTGCATCGGTGCCGAACATGCCCTGGACCCGATAGCCCAGCGCGTAGTCGGTGGCGGTGGTATCGAGCGGCTTCTCGGCGGTCACCAGCAGCTGGTTCAGCACCGGCTGGTTGGCCTTGTCGGTGAACAGATGGCCGACATTGACGCCGCGATAGGTCCCGTCAGCCTGCCTGTTGACGCCGAACGGCTCGTTGGGGTTGGCGGTGATGCCGGCCTCGAGCTGAGCCCAGACGGTGAATTCGGGCGGACCGGCTTCCTCCTTCTTCTCTTCGGCCTGGGCCTCGACGACCGGCGCCGGTGCCGGCGTCTCGTAGACGATCGAGACGCGGCGGTTTTGCGGCTCCTTCACGCCATCGGCGGTCGGCACCAGCAGGTCGTGCTTGCCCTTGGCGAAGATCGCCACGGCGTCGGCGGGAATGCCCTGCTTGGCCAGCTCGGCCTGCACCGACATCGCCCGCCGCTTCGACAGGCGCAGGTTGTAGGCCTCGGAGCCCACCGTATCGGTATAGCCCGTGACCTGAAGCGTCGTCGCCTTGCCCGCCGCCGCATCCGCCGCCGCCTGATCGACAATCTTCACCGCCGCCGGCGTCAGATCCGATTTGTTGAAGTCGAAAAACACCAAGTAACTGTGCGGCACCATCGCTGATTCGGCATAGGCGGGCGTAGTGCCCACTGTGACGGCCAGAAGGGAGGAGGCCCCCAACAGCGACGAAAGCAATAGCGCGCTGACTGTCGCGCCCTTACGGATACCCGTTTTTGTCATTTCATTACTCCCAATCCATGGCCGCTTGAGACGTGGTTTGGTTATGGACGTCACGGCCGAGTTACCACTTTGAATTCCGGGTTGGGGAGGGCGATAGACACACACCCTCCTCAGGTCCCGACCGCTTTATAGCGGATTTGCCGCCTTAAGGGACCACCTCCCCGTGGAGAGCGAGGTCAAGACCCTCGATTTCGGTTTCTTCATCGACGCGAAGACCGATGACCAGATCGATGACCTTGAGCAGAATGAAGCTGACGACCGCATCGAAGACGATGACGATGCCAATGCCATAGAGCTGGGTCAGGACCTGCTCCGGATGTCCATCGAGCAGACCGCCTTTGGTCATGTCGGGAGCGGAAGAGCTGCCGGTCATCACCGAGGCCCGGGCGAACACGCCGGTCAGGACGGCGCCGACGATGCCGCCGATGGCATGGACGCCGAAGGCATCCAGGCTGTCGTCATAGCCCATCATGTGCTTGAGGCTGGTGGCCGACCAGAAGCAGATCGCGCCGGCGACGAAGCCGATGACGAGCGCGCCGCCCGGCTCGACGAAGCCCGAAGCCGGGGTGATTGCAACGAGACCGGCGACGGCACCCGAGCAAATGCCCAGAACCGACGGCTTACCCTTGAACATCCATTCGACGAACATCCAGGCCAAGGCGGCGGCGGCGGTGGCGATCTGAGTGACGGCCATTGCCATACCGGCATTGGCACCGGCGGTGACGGCGGAGCCGGCGTTGAACCCGAACCAGCCCACCCACAGCAGCGAAGCGCCGATGAAGGTCAGGATCAGGTTGTGCGGGGGCATCGGTTCGGTCGGATATCCACGACGCTTGCCGAGGACAAGGGCGGTCACCAGGCCGCAGACGCCAGCATTGATGTGAACGACGGTGCCGCCGGCATAATCGAGTACGCCCATGGCGCCGAGGAAACCGCCGCCCCAAACCCAGTGGGCGACCGGGGAATAAACGAGGATGCTCCAGAGGGCCATGAACCACATCATGGCGGAGAATTTCATGCGGTCCGCGAACGAGCCGCAAATCAGTGCCGGAGTGATGATCGCGAAGGTCATCTGGAAGCACATATAGACCGATTCAGGGATCGTCTTGGCGAGATCGCTGATCGAATCGATTTCCATGCCCTTCAAGAACAGCCTGTCAAACCCCCCGATATAGGCGTTTGTGGCATCGCTGCCCGACCGAAAGGCGAGGCTGTAACCGATGACCGTCCACAGCACCGTCACCAGACAGGTGATCCCAAAGCTTTGCATCAGCGTGGCCAGGACGTTCTTTTTGCGGACCATGCCGCCGTAGAAAAGCGCCAGACCGGGAATCGTCATCATGAGCACGAGGGCGACCGACGTCAGCATCCAAGCGGTGTCACCGCTATCCAGCTTCGGGGCGGCGGCGGGCGCCGCGGCGGCATCGGCTGCCGGAGCAGCCGCGGCGGCATCGGCTGCAGGAGCGGCAGCTGCCGGTGGGGACGCCGGCGGCGTTGCGTCTTGGGCAACGGCGGGCAGAGCCGCAAAACACAGGAACAGCAACACTGCCCCCAATAGACTTCTCCAGGTCCTGACAATTTTCATTTGTGTCTCCTCCTGCACAATTACGAATCCCTGGCGTAACCCGTCGTAACTGGCGACGCGAAAAACGGCTCATCGGTCAATTAAGACCAATTCCGATCGAGCAGTGTTATTCAAGAAGCGTGCCAATCTGCACGGCGTTGCAGGACCACGCGAATCATCCCGTGGTAAAATCGCAGTTTGACGGGTGCTGCCTGCAAATTGCTTACTTATTGAGCGGCAAAATGCTCAATCCGCGTGCACTTACTGCGGAGCAGCTTTCGCAACAGCACGAAAATCTACCTCCGTTTCTGCTGTGAGATAAGTGATCGCGGCCCAAACGGCCGCGTCTTGTGCCAATTCAGCGGGATCGACCTTGTCGAACGTGTCGTCGGCGCTGTGATGGATGTCGAAATAGTCCATGCCATTCTGGGATAGCGATAGCATTGGGACGCCGGCTAGCCTTAAGCCCTCGATATCGGAACCACCGCGACGGGCGGGTTCGTGATTCAGCAGGGCGTTCAGCGACGGAAGGATCTGGCCGACGGTTTGGCCGAACGAGCTTTCGGCGGCGCCGAGCGGAAGTTGAACCGCGTAAACCTTGCGCGCGCCAAAATCCGTTTCGCCCGCGGCGACGATCCGCGACGCCTCCTCGATATGCGCTTTTGCGTAGGCCGGGCCGCTGAAGTCCAACTCTTCCGCCCCGAACAAAACCACGCGGACAGTTCGCCTGGGATGCCGCGGAAGAGCCGCGATCAATTTGCCGACCTCAGAGACAATGGCATCACCAGCGCCGTCATCGATGGCGCCGGTTCCCAAATCCCAGGAATCGAGATGCGCGCCGATGAGGACGATCTCGTCCGGTTTCTCGCGGCCCTTGATCTCCCCCACCACCGTAATCGATTGTGCACTCGGATTCTCGGAGGGAGTCAGCGTCACATGCACGGTCACGGGACCGAGGGCGGCCAGCCGTTCAAGTTGGTCTGCATCGGGATTGGCCAGCGCCGCGGCGGGGATGCGCGCAACGCCCTCGACATAATCAAGCGCCCCGGTATGTGGCAAACGATGATTGTCGGTGCCGAGCGACCGATGCAGATAGGCTACTGCCCCACGTCGCGCCGCTTCTGCCGGCCCGGCTCGGCGAATCGGATTGGCGGCGCCGTAACCCGCGCCGCTCTCGGTGCGCACCATGTGTTCCGTGACCACGGCGATCTTGCCCGCGAGGGAGCCGGGCGCCGCTGCCAGCAACGCACCATAGGTCCGAAAGACGACGGCCTCCCCCTCAATTCCCGCAGGCGGCGTGGCGACGGAGCCGCCCAGTGTTGTCAGGACCAGCCTTTGGGGCGCGGGCTTGACAATCGCGGCGGTCTCGATGCCCCGTTCCCATGCCGTCATCGGAAACTTCTCGAGATGGACTTCCATACCGGCGGCCTCGAGTTTGGCCTCTGCCCATTCGGCCGCCCGCACCTCGGCCTCCGTCCCGGCCAGACGGGGTCCAATCTCGGTGGTCAGCGATTGGAGAAAACGGTAGCCCCAATCGTCGGTCAGCGCCGTGTGCGCCAGCCCGGCGGCGACGCTGGCCGGGGTTTCGGCCGTTGCGGCAGCCGCAGCCAAAGGCCCGAGTCCGGACGCGCATAATAATAAGGGGGCAACAAGCCAGCGCGCCGTCCGGTCAATCATCGTTCTCTCCTTGGCCTTGCCCGGCTTTGAGCCCGCTCAAAGAGGTTTCCTAAGGCCGGCCTCAACGCAACAGGACCTTTGGCGCGGCCTCGACATTCAACGTGGCGCAGATCATGACGCCAATCCACAACATCAGCGAAACCGCGCCAATGATCCGCGCATGGCGCGGCATGGCGTCTGGTGCGTTCAATGCCGACACGAAGCCTCGGCGGTTGAACAATGCTGCATTGAACATGCCCAGGACGATGAGGATTATCTTGAGCGAGAAATAGGCATGGCTGGCGACATGCACCGGATCATAGAAAAAGAGCATAAGCCCGCTGACTACGCCGATGCCGAACATCCAATATATCACGGGCATCGCCAGTTCGGACAAAGCCTTCAATTGCACGGCCGGGCGAAGGCCCGTCAGACGCAGATCGAGCAGAACGATTGCCCCGAAAAACGCGGAGATTGATAGGATGTGCGCCATGCGCACCAGATGGTGAAACGGCTGGAGCGCAAAGCGATAGCTGCGGTTGTCCAGCGCGATCAGCACATCCGACGGAATATAAAGAAACGATAGGGCGTGAGGATCGGGCATTTTCTCTCGGAGGTCCTTGGCGGCGAGGGTCGCCCGCACCACTGTTGATAATGCGAAGCAATGTCATTATCAATCAAGTTGAGAACTATTCGCAGTGGTCGGTGATGCACATTCCTATCATAACGGTGCCGCTTTTAATTGGTGTAGGCCTCATCATTGCAGGCAACGCGATGGCCGATCCCGTTGCGTTGGGGCTGACCGGCCATAAATTCACACCTTCAGCTGTCACCGTAGCCGCTAACCAGAAATTCCAGATCAAGATTACGAATCACGACGACACACCGGCCGAATTCGAAAGCCACGATCTGAAGGTTGAGAAAATCATCGTGCCCGGCGGCACGGTCATCGTTTCGGCCGGCCCCTTGAAGCCTGGCACCTACCAATTCTTCGACGATTATCATCCCGACCAAGCCGCCGGCACTGTGACAGCGAAGGAATAAGCGATGCTGGCAACGTTGATCATCGTCTTTCGCGAAGTGCTCGAGGCCGGCCTCATCATCGGTATCGTGTTGGCCGCGACGGAAGGCGTGCAGCACCGGGGACGCTGGATCGCGGGAGGGATGGCCGCCGGGATCGCCGGCGCGGCCTTGCTGGCGGCGTTCGCGGGGGCACTCTCGAATGCTTTCTCAGGCGTCGGCCAGGAATTGTTCAACGCCGCGATCCTTATCATCGCTGTACTCATGCTTGGCCTACACATCACCTGGATGGCAAGCCATGGACGCCAGATTGCGCGGGATATGAAGGCGATCGGACGATCGGTGGTCGAGGGGGAACGCTCACTGACCGCGATGACGCTTGTCGTCGCCGTCGCCGTCCTGCGCGAGGGTTCGGAAGTGGTGCTTTTCCTGTTCGGTATCGCCACTTCGACCCACGAAGGTGCGGGCTCGATGTTGTTGGGCGGCGGGCTCGGCGTTCTGGCGGGCTGTAGCGTCTCGTGGGGACTGTATCGCGGTCTGCTCGCGCTCCCGATGCGCCATCTATTCAAGGTCACAAACGCGATGATCGCGCTTCTTGCCGCCGGGATGGCCGGGCAGGCCGCCGCGATCCTGGTGAGCGCCAACCTGCTGCCAAGCCTGGGCGACCAGTTGTGGGACACGTCGCACATTTTGCGCGACGACAGTATCGTCGGCCGCGCCCTGCATGCACTGATCGGCTATGCCGACCGACCATCGGGCATACAGGTACTCGCCTTCCTGGTGACTTTGGCGACGCTCATCGTTCTGTCGCGGATAATCGGCCAGGGTTCGCGCGTTCGCCAACAGGGCGGACCGGCCAGACACGCCCACTGATACCGCCCTATCTTACTGATATCGCTCTATCCATAGGTTTTCGAGATGATGAAACCGCTCGTGCTGCTTGCCGCCGCTACGGTCGTTCTCGCAGCTGCGCCAGCTGTCGCCCGCGAATATTTCGTCGGCGGCCCAGTGAAGGAGCACGATATGGAGATCGTCGCCAACTACCTGATAGGCGTCGAGATGTCACCGATGCCGATGACGACGGGCGGTATGATGGAACATGGCAGCGACACCATCCATCTCGAGGCCGACATTCACGCGACAGCGGATAACCCTTATGGCTATTCCGACGGCGCCTGGATTCCCTATCTGACGATCGATTACGATCTGAAAAAAATGGATTCGGATTGGAGTGCGACGGGCAAGCTGTTGCCGATGACCGCAAAGGACGGCCCGCACTACGCGAACAACCTGAATTTGAACGGACCTGGCCAATATCGCGTGACCTATCGCATCGCGCCTCCGGCCGACGGCGTTTTCTGGCGCCATATCGACAAGGAAACGGGCGTGCCGGATTGGTGGAAGCCGATCACTGTCAGCTTTACCTTCAAATATCCCCAGAAATAGCTGCGCTAAATAGCAGTTCTTTCAGACCGGGCCGCTTTTGTGCTAGCAGAACCGCGCCGGTTCGCAATCGGTCGGCACCCGTAGCTCAGCAGGATAGAGCACAGGATTCCTAATCCTGGGGTCGTGGGTTCGAATCCCGCCGGGTGCACCAATT
>JAQGIF010000288.1 GCA_028291345.1 Rhodospirillales bacterium
TCGCGAGGCTTCGACCGGACTTGCACGACATTCTTTCCTAGCCCGGGCGCGAGCGGTCGGTCGCCTTTCCGGCTCAGCCACAAGCGCAGCAAGTGCCTGCGGCGCTGCGGTTCGGGATAGTCGAAAAACTCGGTGCGGGAATGCAGCGCCGCGAAATTCGACAGCCACTGAATGTCCCCTGGGCGAAAATCCATTTCGATCGCCATTCCCGGCTCGACCGCGATTTCGTCGAACAGCTTCAAGACTTCGATTTGCTGGGGCGTTAAAGGGGGCACGCCCGGATATTCCTGGGCCGTGAAGATATACAGTGCGCCAGCGTACATGCTGAACACGCCATCGACGATGCTGACGATCGCCGAGACATAGGTGTTGGCTGGGGAATTGTGATCTTGCCGCCGCCAGTCGAAATGATAGGGCTCGAACAGAAGCGGCGCCAGGTCGGGTCGGCGGCGCACAATTTCGTTATAGATTTCCGCACCCGACACCAGGCATGACGCGCCGCCCTGCTTTGCCGGCCTCAGGCACATCAACGCGACAACGTCGGAACTGTCGGAATGATAGACCAGCTGATCGCGCACTTTCGATGAAAGGGCGGTGGGATCGTCCATCGTCTTATCAGAGGTGGCGTAGACATGGTCGATCAGGTCACCCAGTTCGTTCTGCCGGATAGGGTCGCCCATATGCAGGCCGAGAATGTAGTAGATCGCCGCCGACAGGGCATCGGAATAGAGATGGGTCCGCAATCCGCGGACCAGAACGAAGCCGCGTCCCCGATCCACGTCGCGTCCCCACGACTTGATCGCGTCGGCGCAAATATCGAGCGGGTAATCCGCCGCCTGGACGAAGCGGAGATCGGGGTCTTCTTCGACGAAGCGCCTGCCGAGCGCCTCCAATTCGGATATCTGAGCCTCGCTCAGCATATATACCCAATCGGGGCTCTTGGTCAGGACGTCGCCGCGCCAGGCGGCGGAGGTATTAACGGGTGTGAGTTCCAAGTCGATCATCATCTTCTCCATCCGATATCAAATATGCGGACCAAGCAGCGATAAATCAGCTCGTCCCAAACGGTCACTCGCGGTCCATGCCTGATGCCAATAAGGATAAAGCAGCGGTGGTGCGCTGACCGCATCCAGCCGTGCACGTTCCTCGGGTGCGAGCAGGAAATCCGCCGCCGCGAGATTATCGCGGAACTGCGCCGCGGTCCTGCCGCCAATGACGAGCGACGTCACGCCGGCCCGCCCCAACAGCCAAGCCAGCGAAACCTGCGCGCCCGATACGCCGCGCGCATCCGCGATCGCGACGACCTCATCGACGATGCGCCACAGCCGATCCTCGTCGCGGATCGGGGGCTCGGTCCAACCGGCCAGCTGCCGCGTACCTGCGGGCGCGGCCGCGTTTCGGCGATGTTTGCCCGAGAGCAATCCACCCGCGAGCGGGCTCCAGACCAGCACGCCGAGATCCAGGTCGAGGGAGATGGGCACGAGTTCGTATTCGACCTCGCGTGCTTCCAGCGAATAATGAATCTGCTGGCTGACGAAGCGCTGGCGGCTCTCGCTGGCACTGATGCCGAGAGCCTTCATCAGGTGCCAGGCTGAATAGTTGGAGCAACCGATATAGCGAACTTTCCCCTGGCGGACGAGGCTGTCGAGCGCTTCGAGCGTTTCCTCCAGCGGGGTCAGGCCATCCCACTGATGAACCTGATAAAGATCGATCACATTGGTCTTCAGCCGCTTCAGGCTAGCCTCGCACTCGCGGATAATGTGGTAGCGCGACAGCCCCCCTTCGTTGGGGCCGGTCCCCATGCTGAACCTCACTTTGGTAGCCAGCAGAACGTCGCCGGGCCGTTTTCCGCCAAGAATATCACCGATGATCTCTTCGGAGGCGCCGGCGGAATAAATGTTGGCGGTGTCGATCATATTGACGCCGGCATCGAGGCACAGGTGGATCTGCTCGCGTGCTTCCTCGGGTCCGGTGTTGCCTACCTTGGCGAATTTGCCGCCGCCGCCGAGGGTCATCGTGCCCATCGTGATCGCTGAAATCTTCAGGCCGGAGGCGCCGAGTTGCCGGTATTCCATGTACAGTCCTTCGTGCGCCGCCGGTGAGAGGCAACGGGAACCATGACTTTACCCTCTAAAATCCGCAGGGTCTTGTCGATAGGGACTCTAGTTCTTGGAAAATCGCGCCCGCATTCATGCATATCCAGCCGGGCGGCAACTCCGACCGGTCAGGGCTGAAAACCGCGACCCTCTAAGCGGCTCCATTCGACAAGCCGGGCGCAGGCTCGTTCTATGTCACGCTGCTGGATGACATTCTGCGCCTGCGCAAGATCACGCACCTGGTTGCAACCGGCGTCACGACCGATGTCTGCGTCCACACGACGATCCGCGAGGCGAACGACCGCGGCTATGAGTGCCTGCTGGTCGAAGATGCCACCGCAAGCTATTCCCCCGAATTCACCGACGCGGTGATCGCGATGATGCGCGTCGGCGTCCCGGGATTTTCTTGGTGATCGCGAGCATCGCGGAGGTCCACGAGACCGGGTTGATCGAACGTCCTGATAGTTGGTCGCCTCCCCAGGGCCCCGATAAACGCGCGACCGGAATCAGGAAGTCCAGCCCCGCGTCCTCGGCCATGCCGGTCAGCTCAGCGTTATGCGACCAGCTTGCGTCCCAGCGCTCCGGGGCCTGCGTCAGGCCGGATCCGCCCGACATTTCGGTGCCGAACAGCCCAAGTCTGAAGACGGGGTAGTTTTGGGAAACGATCGCATCGTCGTGGAATGAAACGGGCCGCGGTTGGTGATCGCGGCCCGTCAAGTTGGGACGATCAGAATGAGTAGGAGACTGTCCCCATGACTTGGCGTGGCGGGATGAACTGCTGCGACGTTGTGAAGGTGCCGTAGGGATCTGTGTAGCGTGAATTGACGCCGGCTTCGTCAAATAGGTTAGAGA
>JAQGIF010000304.1 GCA_028291345.1 Rhodospirillales bacterium
GAAATCTTTCGGTAGCCTTTTTACCCCCGCACATTAGCGATCGAGACCCATTGCCACCCGGCGGAGGCACGCCTCCCCGGCAATCTAGCCTCCACGAGCCGCGGCCGGTGCAATGGGCACGTGGTAGCTTTGCAGGATCGCGTCGATCTTCGATTTGTTGCGTGCCAGCACGCCGTCGATTTCCTTGCGTAGGTCATCGTTTCCCTTGAGCACGCCCATGGCAATATCGAACGCCATCGGCCATTGCGGCCCGTCAAAGGCCGCCTGCACCGGCGTTATTATCAGGCGCGGCGTTTCCCGCGCGGCGAAATAACCGGCGAGCGGCCCCCAGGCCACCGCCACATCGATCTGACCCCGCGCGACGGCATCGACGATGGAGGCGGGAGGATTGGGGCGGGTATAATCGCCGTACAGCATATAGCCGCGCACATTCGTCGTGATGCCGCGTCTGGCGAGGGCATGTGCGGGAGGCGTATTCATCGCATCATTGCCGACCATCTGCACGCCGACGATCAATACCCTAAGCTTCGGATCGTCGAACGATACAACGCGGTCATGTTCGCCGGGACGGGTGACGAAGACGTAACTGGACCGGTAATAGGGCCGGGTCGTTGCCAGCATGTCCATGTCGGCGGCGACGCCGGGCCAGATATCGCACTCGCCGACCTTGAGCGTGTTGCGCACGAAGCCACGCCGCTGCGCCCACCAAGTGTACCGCACTCTGGCGCCGAGATCCTGCGCGATCAGTTGGACGATCTTGTTTTCAAAACCCTCGCCTGCGCGATTGGAGTAAGGCAAGTTGTTCGGGTCGGCGCAGACCCTGAGATCGCGGGCGAGCGCGTGCGTCGCCGTCAAGGCGATCAAGGTGGCGCAGACCAGACGGTGAAAGAGCACGCCGCTCATTTGTTCGCGTCGGACCCACTGGTCGCAGGCGTCGGCGGCGCTGGGACGCCGCTGGGTTGCGGCGGCGGTTTGGGCACCGGCTGGCCCGGTCCGTTGGCCGCTGAGGGGGTCGACAGCGACCGGACATAGGCGGCGATCTCCCATATCTGCGCGTCGGGGATTTTCCGAGCCCATGACGGCATTCCGTTCGGCCGCCCCTGATAGATGGAAGCGAAAATCTGGTCGATCGCTCCACCATAGATCCAGGTGTCGTCCATCAACGCCGGCCCGATCCCCCCTGCCCCATGAAAGTGGCAGCCCGAGCAATTGTACCAGTCGAACAGCCGCGCGCCGTTGGCGATGGCTTTCGGATTGCCGTCATAATGCGCACCCGTCGGATCGGGCGGCGGCCCCATCCCGCCGCCGGGGAACAGGGTGGTGACGGCCACGGACATGGACGTGCTTTGCATCTCCGCCTCATTACCGGTTTGCGCCGCCGCGACGCCGGCCCAGCCAGCCAGCACCAGGGCGAGGAGCGCGCACGCGGCGCTATGCGGAGGGTAGTGCGAAGACATAGAGCATTCCTCCCGGTGTGGTTTTATCCTTGAGGTCGGGCATGACCCCAACAAAGCCGAGCGCGCCGGAGGGATCGCGCGGATCGAGATTGCCGGCGACGATGGCGCCCGACCATCCGCCAACACCCGAAAGGACCGCGATATATTCGCGCCCATCCGGTCCACGATAGGCGATCGGCTGGCCAATGATGCCGGAGCCGGTCTTGAACTGCCATTTGAGATCGCCGGTCTTAGCATCGACGGCCTTGAACCAGCCGTCCATCGTTCCGTAAAAAACGAGGTCGCCGGCGGTGACCAGTGCTCCGCTCCACAGCGGTAAATCCTCCTTGATCTGCCAGGCCGGCTTGCGCTGCACCGGATCCCACGCCGTCATCTCGCCGCGATTACCGCCCGGCCCCGCCTTCATCACCACGTTCGCGCCAACATAAGGTGTCCCGGCGATATAGTTCGTCTGCACGTTCTCCCAGTCCATGCAGATATTCTCGTGCGGGATATAGAGCAGGCCGGTGCGCGGCGAATAGGCCGAGGGATTCCAGTCTTTTCCCCCTGAAGCTGTCGGGCAGATATCCCTCACCACCGACCCCAGCTTGGTCAGCTTTTCAGGGTTCATCACCGGTCGGCCGGTTTTCATGTCGATCCGCAGAATGGAGTTCACATAAGCATACGGGTCGGCGGCCACGAGTTCGCCGGTCTGGCGGTCGAGGACGTCCAGATAGCCGTTGCGGTCTGGATGCAGCAGCACCTTCCGGATCTTCCCCTCGACGGGCATGTCGAGCAGGACGATCTCGTTGATGCCGTCATAATCATGCTCGTCATGCGGATTGGTCTGGTAGAACCATTTGGCCGCGCCGGTGTCGGGATCACGGGCGAATACACCGGCGGTCCATTTGTTGTCGCCCGGCCGCTGCTCCTGGTTCCACGGACCAGGATTGGCAGTGCCGTAATAGATGAGGTTGAGATCTGGGTCGTAGGCGATCCACCCCCACATCGTGCCGCCGCCGATTTTCCAGGCGTCGGGCGGCCAGCTCTTCACCCCGAGGTCCTGCCCCTTTTCCGCATCGTAGAACGGATGAAAGTCGGGCCCGATCAACACGTCCTTGTCGGGACCGGTGGCATAGGCTTTCCAAACCAGGCTGCCGCTGCCCGCATCCAGCGCCGCCAGCCAGCCGCGAACCCCGAACTCTCCCCCGGAATCACCGACCAGCACTTTGCCCTTCA
>JAQGIF010000312.1 GCA_028291345.1 Rhodospirillales bacterium
GAGGCATAGGCTTTCCAAACCAGGCAGCCGCTGCCCGCATCCAGCGCCGCCAGCCAGCAGCGAACCCCGAACTCTCCCCCGGTATCACCGACCAGCACTTTGCCCTTCACCACCAACGGCGCCATGGTCATCGACTCGCCGCGATTGATATCACCCAACTGGCGCCGCCAGACCTCCTTGCCATTCTTGGCGTCGACGGCGACCGTCGCGCCATCCAAGGTGTTGTAGATGACCTTGCCGTCCCAGAAGGCCGCCCCACGATTGACCACGTCGCAACAGGCCACGCCCTGGCTCGCCTGTGCGGGCTTGGGTTGATATTCCCATTTCAAGGGCGCGCCGGGCTTGTTCAGATCGAGCGCGAACAGATTGTTGGGATAAGGCGTGACGATATACATCGTGTTGTCGACGACCAGCGGGGCCGCCTCCTCCCCATGGGTGGTGCCGGTGGAAAAGGTGAACTGGACCTGCAGGTTTTTGACGTTCCCGCCATTGATTTGATCCAGTTCCGAGAAGCGCGTGGCGGCATAGTTTTTCTGTGCCATCGTCCATTGCCCGTCATCTTTCGGCGCCGCCGAGGCCGGGGGTATGGGTTTTGCCGTGTCCTGCGCCTTGGCGGCGCCGCAGACCGCCATCGCGACAAGGCTTGAAAGCACCAGCGCCTTCAGGTCAGCGCAGCGAATAGAGGTAAGCCGCGATGTCGCGCGCATCATGATCATTCAACTCCATATTAGGCATAGCGTTGCCGGGGACGACGCTTTGCGGCGTCCTTATCCAGGTGACGAGATTGTCCGGCGTGTTGGCCAGCATGCCGGCGATGATCGCTTGGTTTCCGATTTGGACGAGAGGCGGACCAACGCGGCCCCGCGCGCCGGAAACACCGGGTATCGTATGGCAGGCCCCGCAACCGACCATCGCGATCAAGGTCGCCCCGCGCTCCGCATCGCCGCCAGCCACAGAGCCCGTGGTCGCGCTGCTCCGGTCGCATCCGGCCAGGACGAGGCAGGCGATGAGCGCGATGGGGATTACCCGAAGCATCGCGGCACCCCATAGAGTGCGACCGTGTCGAAGATGGTCGCAATGAGGAAACCGATTCCGGCAAGCTGGCCCCACATCGCGAGGAAGCGCGTGCGACCTTCGCCCGTGTCGAGCAGATGGTGGGCGGAGCCGGAATGTTCTTCGCGAGTTTTTCGCCAGATACGGCGCGCCAGCAGGCCTGCCGTCGCGGCGACCGCGATCGCGAGAATATTGAGCAGCACGAGTGCCAGCTGTATGGAATCGCTGCCTTCGGGGTGGCCGATCAACGGTTGGTCATGGGGAAAGCAGTCATGCGCCGCCAGGCCATAATTGACGATCAGCTGGATCAGCCATGCCGCAGGCGCACCGACGACGGCGAATAGCAGGGCGCTCGAGGCGACGCGGTCGCGATGGGGCGCGGGATGGTTGACGGCTCCGCCGATATCGCTGGTCATCGCATTCACCGCAGATACGGAGTCAGGTAAAAGGTGAAGAACACCACCAGCCAGACCGCATCGACGAAGTGCCAATAGACGCCGCCGATCAGAATTGGGGCACTGCGCCGGCCGGCGAAATAGCCCAGCGCCGACCAGACCAACAGGGACACCAGTATTAGTAGGCCGGCCACGACGTGGGCCATGTGAAAGCCGGTGATTGTAAAGAACAACGATCCATACTCGCTGCTGCGCAGGGTAAAACTTTGCTGCCGCCACTCGAAAAGCTGGATCGTGACGAAGGCGATACCCAGAAGCAGAGCGATTGCCAGTCCGACGACCAGCTGGCGTTGCCGTCCACGCCGGACGCCGACATCGCCCCACCAAACCGCGAAGCTGCTGAGCAGCAGGATCGCCGTGTTGGGAAGCGAAAGACTAAGCGACGGCGGATGCCGGGGAAGAAACTCGCCCGGCGTCTGCAACGCAAAATAGTAGAAGCTGAACAGCAGATAGACGAACAGCGAGGCCTCCGTGGTGATCAGCATCATCACGCCCCACCAGCCGACGCCGCGACGGCGGATGCTGCCGACGGGAACCCGTGGCCGACCAAGTGCCACCTCAACCATGACCGGCATCCGCCGTCTGGCCTAGATCGCGCTCAGGCCACAGCCAGATCATGATCGCGCCCACCGTCGCAAATCCACCGACGGCCGCCAACCACCACCAATGCAGCAACAAGCCGACGAAAAGCGCCGACACCGCAACTGTCAGCAAGAACGGTGCATATGAGTCCTCGGGCATCTTCAAGATGAGGTCGATATCGCTGTCCAGCGACGTTGTGGCGATGGTCTCGCGTCCGTGATCGAGCAGATATCCCGTATCCAGCGATGAGCGCGCATCGCTCTCCTGAAGCTGCTGCTCCCATAACGGATGGCGGCTGACGATGTGCGGTATCACAGCGAAATTATATGGCGGCGGCGGTGAGGGCACCGACCATTCCAGGGTGGATGCATCCCACGGATTGGGCCCGGCGAGACGTCCGTCCCGACGGCTTTTCACGACATTGATCAGCAGCAGCAGAATGCCGAAAGCAAAGAGGAACGAACCAACCGACGTGATCAGGTTGAGCCAATCCCAGCCCATCCCGTCAGGGTAGGTGTAGACACGGCGCGGCATGCCCCATAGGCCGGTCAGGTGCATCGGCAGGAAGGCGATATTGAAGCCGATGAACATAGTCCAGAAATTCCATCGCCCGAGCTCCTCGTCGAGCATTCGGCCGGTGAATTTCGGGAACCAGTAATAGATCGCGCCAGCCACCGGAAAGAGGTTGATTCCGATCAGAACATAATGCAGATGCGCGACTACGAAATAGGTGTCGGTCAGTTGCCAGTCGACGGGTACCGAGCCGGTCATGAACCCGGAAACCCCGCCTATGACGAACAGAACGATCATGCTGGCGAAGAACAGGAAGGCTGTCGTTACGACCGGCCGCCCGGACCAGATCGTTGCCAGCCAGGCGAACACAGCCACGGCGCTGGGCACCGCGATGACGATGGATGCGCCGCTGAAAAAGGACAGCGCCAGGTTGGGCATGCCGGTCGCGAACATGTGATGCACCCACACGCCGAACCCCAGCACCATCGTGGCAACGGTCGACAGCGCCACTGGCGTGTAACCGACCAGGGGCCGCCGGCAAAATACCGGCAGTCCATCCGATACCATACCCATGGCGGGCAGCACGATGGCGTAGACCCAAGGATGACCGAAAATCCAGAATAAATGCTGCCATAATAATGGCTGCCCACCCTGGGACACGTCGAAGAAATGCGTGCCGAATTGCCGGTCCATCCATAGCAGGAAAAAAGCCAGGCTGACGGCGGGCACGACCAGAAGATTTGCAGCCGACGCCGTCAGCGTGCCCCAGATCATGATCGGCAGCCGATTAATCGACATGCCCGGAGCGCGCGTGCGAAATACGGTAACGATGAAGTTCGCTGCGCCGGCCGACGTCGAGATGCCCAGGAAGATCATTCCCAGCGCATAGAAATCCATGTTCATGCCAGGATTGAACTGGCGCGACGCGTAGGGAACATAGTTGAACCAGCCGTCGTTCGGGCCTGCCCCGATCGCGAAGCCGGCATACATGAAGATGCCGGCGGCGACATAGATCCAGTAGGAAAAGGCATTCAGCCGGGGAAACGCCATGTCGCGCGCACCGAGCAGGAGCGGCCACAAATAGTTGCTGAACCCGGACAGCACCGGCAGCGCATAGAGAAAGATCATCGTCATCCCGTGCGTCGAGAACAGCTGGTCATATTGTTCAGGCGTCAGCAGCTGCTGCTCCGGTCGGCCCAGTTGCACGCGCATGATCAATGCCTCGATCCCACCCAGAATGAGGAAGGCAAAGGCGGTGATGATATAACGGATGCCAATTTGCTTATGATCGACTGTCGATAGGAAACCGGCGATGCCGGGCGGCGTCTTCCAGATTTCATCGAGCCTGCGCCGCGACGCTTCGCTTGCGGCGGCGACTTCCGGGCGTCTCTCGATGTCGAGTATCGTCACCCCTTCCCCCCTATTTCAGCAATTGGAGATAGGTGGTGATGTCGCTGACCTCCTGTCCGGAGAGATTGAGGACCGGCATGCGAGTCCCCGGCTTGATCGCTTGTGGGTTCGCGATCCACCCCGCAAGGTTGGCTATCGTATTGTCCAGCGTTCCCGCGGCGATCGTTTTGCGGCTCATCAGATGGGTCAGGTCGGGGGCCACGCTGCCCCCGGCATCGGTGCCCCGCACCATATGGCAGGCGCCGCACCGGAACTGGACCTCCACCTGTCCCTGAACCTCCTGGGCCGTCGTCGGCTGAGCTGCGGGCCTCAGCTGGTCGTTCCACCATGTCTGGAACACGTCCGGCGTATCCGCGACCACGAATGCGGCCATATGCGCGTGCTGCTCACCACAATATTCGGTGCACTGGCCCCGATAGACCCCAGGCCTTTGTGCCTCCAGCCAGGTCACGTTGGTCTGACCGGGAATCGTATCGGTTTTGCCTGTGAGCGCCGGTATCCAGAAGGAGTGGATGACATCGGCCCCGATCAACCTCACACGCACAGGCTGACCTGTGGGGATATGGATTTCGTTGGCGGTGGTGATCGTGCGCGATGGGTCGTCGCTCAAATAGCGGACTTTCCACCACCATTGCAGGCCGGTGACTTCGATCGTGAGCATGGGTTTTGCATGCGGCGCGTTGATCGCGGCCAGGACCGCAACGGTCCAGACAAGTGCCCCGAACAGAACGACGGTAGAAATGGCGGTACCCCAATAGACCAGTGCCAGAGCGTTTCCCCGTCGCTCCACTTGCTGCAATTCAATATCAACGGCGGCAACGCGCGAGCGGCCGCGCTGGATGCCGGCAAGCAGAAGAATGGAAACGATGATCACGACGGCAATCGAGATGACAAGCACGCCCCAGGTCAGCGCAACCACTGGATCGGCTTTGACACCGGCACCGGAAAGATAAGACATGGGGGCGCCAGCATGGGCGGCCTTAGCTACGCAACACCCAGCTATGACCGCGACCAGAAGAGCGGTCCTTCTAGCGGGGCGTGTCACCCGCGCACCATTTCGTATTGCCTCCTATCAGCATGAAAACGGCAGTTTAACCCCCCAGCCCAGAGTGCAGCCGTTGCGCGAGGGGAACCCTGGAAACGAAAACGTGTTCCCGGAAAAGGAGGCGAGAAAAGGAGTCCTCAATGACGGTGGCAACATTCATACCATATTGCGGTGTTTCGCCGGTCCCTGGCACAGTCAGCTGCAATATGGACCCCACACTTATTGTCTTTCTCCTTGCCGCCCCAGCACTCTACATTGTTAAATGCGCGCGAAACGTGCCACTTGCACACAATAAAGCAGGATATTTACGGCGGGCTGGATAATATTGGTGACCGCCCTGATTTCGCCGCTGTGCAATTTGAGCGTGGCGTTATTTTCGGCGCGCACCGCCCAACACATGCTGATTACTCTGATCGCCGCGCCTCTCCGTATGCGGGGCTCCATTGGAGTATGGACAGACGCACCGTCATTGCTCTCGAGGGCGATGCCCCGCCTAGCGCCGGCGTATATCTTTTTGCGCCGTTGTTTTTCGCCCTGACGTTATGGTGTTGGCATCTTCCGAAATTTTACGACGCGACGCTCGAGAACAACTACGTCTACTGGGCAATGCATCTCAGCCTATTCGGCGCAGCGCTCGCTTTGTGGCGCGTGTTATTGGACGATCAGACCGATTTCTAAACTTGCGCCGGGCGCTTTTCTGACGCTTGCGCCCCATCCGTGGTTTGGCATCCATGCCCTCACGACGTGGCCTTGGGGAATTTCTCCAGCAACCGACCAGCAGCTCGGCGGCGCCCTGATGTGGATCGTCGGCGGCGTCCTGTAGGTGGTTACATGGTGTTGCTGTTTGCCCGGATCATCGGCGACCCACCCCGGCGCGCGTGGGTTCCCGCCGAGGGGGGAGCCGGAAATTCATCCTGGACCGAGGCGTCATCGAAGCCTCCGCGGTCCAGCGTCGCTAATGTCGCACCGCTCTTTGATGCCTGACCGTCCGCTTCCTGTGGAGAAGACGGACAAGGCCTCAATCACATAAGCGCCTTTCTCTAATCCGTCCTAATGCTTCGTGACAGATCCTGCCCGATCAGGAGCCCGCCACCTACTCAGCGAACCGCGGGTGGCTCGGAAGCCGACGGCGGGTCAATGGACGAATTGTGAGTTCCTCAAGCTTCAGCGCCGCCGCGTCATAGTCGGCTGCCAGCGCATTGAGCTTGGCGGCATGGTAGCAATTATAAAAGGCGGCAGCGAGCCGACGGGCCCGCGCTGCACGCTCTCGATAGTACGATGCAGACTTCATGGTTCACCTCTATGGTCAGAACGCCAGCGTGGACCCTGCGTTCCGGGAGTAATGCTTCTGCGCCTCGCGCTCGACTGCGGGAGGTTCCCATGACGGCGTTCCGACGTATCAGCGTCCCTGAAAACTACCGGGCGCCGGTGGTCGTGCCCCGCGTGCTGGGGTAGGAGCGATTCGAACAAATCAGGCCCGCAGGGCGGCGTTTCCGTCCGAAGGGGCTGATCGGCTGGTTGGTCATCGCGGATCTTCGGTAACGTCTGGTCACGACAAGAACCTCAGCCAAAAGTAACCA
>JAQGIF010000324.1 GCA_028291345.1 Rhodospirillales bacterium
GAAATCGTTCGTCAAGCGTTCTTCCCCTCGGTAGCGATATCATCTTTGGCGGCGCGTATACGCTTGATTTCGTTGCGAGCCACTTTCCTGTCGATCGCCGCAGCGACCTCTCGGCGTCCAAAACCGCCAGAAAGTCTTGCAAACCCTACCAGCCGCTTCGCCCAGTTCAGCGCGTTCGTGTCGGCGGCGACCTGATGATGCGCTCGGCCGCGCCGGCGACGAGCCACTTGCGCTCGTGCGGGTCTTCGGGATCAACGCGGATTGCGATCGCTAGTCCCATGCCTCGGTTGGCACCAATGACCTGCGCTATCTCACCACTCAGATTTGAGTTCACGCTCATCTTGGATCGTCGATCGTGGGATATTCGTTCGATCTTACGCGCAGTTGTATTTGCCCCGTTGCCGCCGGAAGCTATCATCCAGTGGATCGCTTTGAATGACTGAGGTGGGCCGGAAGCGGAATGGCGGTTTTCCATCGGCAAAGTGGAGAAGCGGACATTCGCGTCCGCGCGGTTTAATGGCAGCTCACGGCATCAAGCAGTAACGAAGCCGTCAAATTGCGCCAGCCGTGATTCGCCAGAAACAGCCGCAACAGATGCCGTCGCTCAGGCCTCTGGCGTTGAAAGCGGAAAAGCAGCGTACGGGATACTGACGGTGAAGGTCGTACCTCGACCCGCTTCGCTGGCGACAGTGATCGCGCCCTTGTGAGCCTGGACGATGCTGTGCGCGATGGCCAGGCCGAGGCCGGTCCCCGCGCCGACCGGCTTTGTGGTGAAGAAGGGCTCGAATATGCGGCTGAGGACCGCCGGCGGAATCCCGGCCCCGGTGTCGGCCACATCGATTTGAAACGCGGTCTCGCCGCGACTGGTGCTAAGGCTGATGGCGCCCTCGCCGTCGATGGCGTCGATGGCGTTGGTCAGCAAGTTCATGACGACCTGATTGAATATCCCCGGCATGCAGAACAGCATGTCGTCCGCGCAATACTGCTTGACGATCGAAATTCGGCCGGCGAGGCGGTGCTCGAGCAGCATCAGGACCGAATCCAGGCTCTGATTGACCCTGATGAGTTTGAATTCGCCCTCGTCCAGCCGCGAAAAGGTGCGGAGATTCAGTACGATGTCGGTGATTCGGCCAAAGCCGGTCCGCATGCGATCCAGCCTGTCTTGGACCTTGGTCAGATTATTGCCCAAATCAGGCGGAAAATTCGGGCTGGCCGCCAGCTCGCCGATGAGCTTGCTGACGGTCGCTCGGTTGGCGATCACGAATGTGAGCGGATTGTTGAGCTCATGGGCGATTCCGGCAACCAGCTCACCGAGCGAGGCCATCTTGGCGGCATGAACCAATTGCGCTTGGGTTTGCTGCAGCTCGCGATGCGCATCCTCAGCATGGGTCTTGGCCTGCCGAAGCATCTCATTGCCTTCCTGCAGAAGGACGTTGTTTTCCCGGTAGCCGCGTAACTGCATCTCGAAAGACGACAGGTTCTCCGCAAAAAAAGTGGCCGCCGCCGCGATCTGTCCTTGGTGCATGGCCGCCGGCTGCTGCGCGATCACATGGCACAAGGCGTCGTGATACAGTGTGACCATGTCGAGAACGCCCATACCGACATTGATGGCGTCCCGCCCGATCTCATAGGCCTTGTTGAGCGCGATTTCGCTTTCCGGGTCGGCGAGATATTCCGTCAGCGCCGCGGCATATTGTTTGGAGAGCGTGTTCCCGTCGGGATTCATGGCGGTGCGCCGCGGTACCTGACGACCAGCACCAGGGCGTCATCGGTATCCTTGCCATGGTCGCGCAGAATGTCGTCCGCGAGATCCTGGGGTGATCTGTCATCGGGAAGAGTCGTGACGAATTGTCTGCCTATGCCGTCGGTCGCGAAGATCAACGTGTCACCGGCATCGACCCGCAATGTGACGGCCCGCAAAGGCGGAATCCGGGAGCCGACGACGCCGCCGCGCAGCAGCAGCGACTCCCGCGCTCTCGGCCCGGCCTCGCCGCGGATCAGAATGCCCTCGACATTGCCGACACCAACCCATTCGACGCTGCCGGCGGTTATGTCGAACGAGGCAATGCTGAGTACCGCGCCGCGTGTCCGTCGCAGCGCCTCGTGGCACAGCACCATGAGTTGATCCACCGGAAGACCGGGGTGGCTGGCAAATATGCGGGCGGCGGCTTGCGCGGCAACAGCGGCCTCGGCGCCGTGGCCGAGGCCGTCGGCCACGCCGACCAGCATGCCGGACGCATGCGCGACGACCATATGAAGGTCGCCCGACACCTCCGCCCCCCCCAGGGCGCATCCCGCGACGCCCCAATCGATCCGGGCGCCTGGACCACTTGAGGGCGCGCTTGTCACCGTCGGAGCCATTTCCGCATGGTCACGATGGTCCCGACACCGACCTCGGACTGGATCTCGAATTCATCCATCAACCGCCTGGCTCCCGGAAGGCCCAAGCCCAGAGTCTTACCGGTCGAATAGCCATCCTGCATTGCCCGGGCGATATCCGGAATCCCCGGGCCGTCGTCCCGGGCGACGACCACGACGCCGCGCCTGCTGTTCGCTGTCACCGGCCGCAAGACGATCTCGCCGCGCTGGGCATAGGTGACGATGTTGCGGGCAATTTCAGAAATTGCCGTGGCAATGATGGTCAGGTCGCTGCCCTGGAACCCGACCTGCTCGCTGAGCGCCCGCCCCATCTGGCGCGCGGTTACGATGTCGCTCTCATTGGCAATCGTCACGGTGATGCCGTCATCACCCATGACCGGCATCCCCCCGATCTCCGCGCCCGATCGCGGCCAACCCTTCGTCAAGGTCAAGTCCGGTCGTCACGCCGTCGAGATCGAGGCCAAGCTGGATCATCGCGAATGCAACGTCCGGCTGGATGCCGACGATGACCGTTTTGGCGCCGCGCAGCTTGGTGATGTCGGCGATGCCGCGCAGGGTGCGGGTGGCGAAGGAATCCATGACGTCGAGCGCGGAGACGTCGATAATCACCCCCGTTGCCCGCGACCACCCGACCTGGCTAGACAGGTCGTCGCGGAGCTGGATGAGGTCGTTATCGGTCAGCGCGTCCTGAATAGAGGCAATCAGGACGTGGCCGAGCTTCAGAATGGGAATGCCCACCGGTCATGCCGTTTCGAGGGAGCTATCAGCCTGACGGGCGATTCTGTAGCCAAGGCGGCGTTCAGCCAGTTCAAGGCCGCCCTGCAAATCGCCGACAGTATTAAGCGTGCCCAGATCGACGCCGAGAGAGACCAGCGCCTGAGCGACATCGCCCGAAAGCCCGGTGACGATCACCGTGGCGCCCATCAGGCGCGAGGCCGCGACGGTCTGGATCAGATGGTTTGCCACCCTGGAATCGACCGCGGCCACACCGGTTATATCCATCACCACCATTTTGGCCCGGTTGGCCCGGATCGCCCGGAGCAGGCTGTCGGTCAGCTGCTTGGCGCGGAACGAATCCAGCGTTCCGATGATCGGCAGGATCAGCAGCCCGTCGCGAATCTGCAGAACCGGCGTCGATAATTCGCGGATGGCTTCCTGCTGGATGCTGATGGTTTGCTCTCGCTCCGCCGCCATGATGTCGATCATCAGGCCGATATCGAGAAATCCGATCTTTTTGACAGCCATGAAATTTTGAAAAGCTTTTTGCGGATCATCGCCGGCATTGGCCATGACAATGGCGCCGACGGTGTTCATCAGATGATAGAAGGCACCGGGAAATACGCGCGTGTCGAGGCCGACCTTGCTGTAGAGGAGGCCGAGTTCCAGCTGCAGTTCGACATAGGCGCGGTCATAGACGCCGCCGACCATGGCGATCAGATGCTCGCGTTTCATCCGTTTCGCTTCATCCAACAGGTCGCCGCGGCGAAAAAGCGGCGTGGCAACGTCGAGTCCGCGGAGGAAGTCGAAAAACATGGTGGTCAATTCATCGACCCGCTCCATGACGATCGGCCGGACCGCCGCGATGCGGGGCAAGTCGGCCGCCTCCAAGCCGACGAAGCGCTTGTGCCGTGCAATATCTTCGTCGGTCAGGTGTACCGCCTGCCGATGCGCGCTGAAGTCTAAGTCTGCCATTTTGAGTCCCTTTCGATGGCGTGAATGGATCATTCCCTTCAGCCGTCGTGCGATCGATTCGCCTGATATCGGTAATGGGGCGACGCTGCCCCGTGTCGTCACTCAGCGCGTCAGAGCCCTTGCCACGTGAGCTGCCAAGTCCTTCCACCGGTAGGGCTTGGCGAGCAGAATGTCGTCGGATGCGACCGAACTGTCGGTAATCACCGTTGCTGGGAATCCGGAGGTGAACAACACCTTCAGGCCCGGCCTGCGAATCCGCGCTTCGCGCGCAAGCTCGATCCCGTTCATCCCTCCCGGCATGACGATGTCGGTGAACAAGAGTTCGAGGTTGGGCAACCGATCGATCAGCACGAGCGCTTCAGGGCCGTTGCCTGCCTCGTGCGTCAAATAGCCGAGTTTTCCCAGCTGTCGGACCGCGATCCGCCGAATGTCGACATTGTCATCGACGACGAGAATCGTTTGGGCTTCGGTGGTTTTTTTGACAGATTCCAGATGGCTCTCAGGATCGCCCGCCGATATTTGAGGTCCCGCCTTCGGAAGATAGATGCGCAAGGTCGTGCCGATTCCGGCCTCGCTGTAAATCTTGAAATGTCCGCCGGACTGCTTGACGAAGCCGTAGACCATGCTGAGCCCCAACCCCGTGCCCTTGCCGACCGGCTTGGTGGTGAAGAAGGGTTCGATCACGCGAGCGATAATCTCAGGTGGTATGCCGCTGCCGGTGTCGCTCGCCTGGATCAGCACATATTCGCCGACTATGGCTTCCGGATTGATCGCCACGTAGTCGTCGTCAAGATAGGCATTTCTGGTTTCGACGGCGAAGCGGCCGCCCGACGGCATGGCGTCGCGGGCGTTGGCCGCGACGTTGGCGAGTGCTGATTCCAGCTGCACGGGGTCGGCCACAACCGCCCAAAGATCCTCGCCCGGCGAGAATACCGTCGTGATGTCCTCGCCGAGGAGACGCCGCAGCAGCTTCATCATCTCGCTGACCCGCTCATTGACATGAAAGCGCGTGGGTTGCAGCGCTTGCCGGCGCGAAAAAGCCAGCAGGCTGTGGGTCAGTTCGGCGCCCCGCATCGCGGCCCCTGTTGCCTCCGCGACCAACTCACCACCGGTCCCGTCAAGCGGAACCGTGTCCGACAAAAGCTCGAGGTTGCCGATAACGACGGCCAGCAAGTTGTTGAAATCATGCGCCATACCGCTGGTCAGATTGCCGATCGCCTCCATTTTCATGGCCTGCTGGAGGGATCTCTCCATCGCCTTGCTGTCGGTTATGTCCCGGGTGATCGCCACCGACCTCACGAACAGACCCGAGGGGTCACGAATCGCCGCGGAGATGGTGGACCACCAGCGTTCGCCGTCCTTATTCCGAGTGGACCACTCATGGTTGGTCGAGAGCCCGCCGTCCTCAAGCGTCAAGTGTTCAGCTTCCATGACCATTGCCGCTTCGGCGGCGGGCGTGAAGTCAGTTTCCCGGCGCCCGACCGCCATATCAGGGTCGTCAATGCCCAGACCCGCGGTTTTCGCACGGTTGACGCGAATGAACCGCCCAGGGACATCCCTGAATGAGATGCGGTCGGGCATGTTGTCCATCAGGCTGCAAAGCAGCTCACGTTCATGCCGCAGCTGGTCGGCTATCTGATGGGCACGATAGGCGGAGCCGACGGCGACCTGCAGATGGGGAGGGTCGAAGGGCTTGGCTAGGTAAGAATGGATGTGTCCCTGATTGACGGCCTTCACCACCGCGGTGAGGTCGGCATACCCGGTCACGAGGATTCTCACTGCCTGCGATATTTCGCAGGCGCGCGCGAGGAACTCATGTCCTTCCATCCGAGGCATGCGCTGGTCGCAGAGGATGACCGCCACCTCCGGATGTTCGGCCAATAGGCGGAGCCCGGCGGCGCCGGAATCGGCGACCAGAACGACATAGCTGTCCTCAAGAACATCGGCGACCGCCAATCCGATCAACGGTTCGTCGTCGACAACCAAAACGGTTGGCCTATGCATCTGGCATTCCTTGACGCGATGCTCAACCGAGGCTTCCACGACGCTAACGCGCAGCTCGGTCCCGATACATAGCCGCAGGCGATCGAGCGCCAGGCTAGTTATGCTTAATAATCGGGAATTATTTATAAGCCAGTATAATTATAAAACACAACGCAATTGTGCTTTCCGGATACAAGAACGAATAAAATATTTCAGAAAATTAGGCGATGCCATAAAAATAATATCACACTATGTTAAAGTCTGAAGACTATTATCTAGATTCACATTGTCCACAGTGGTGGAGGAAACTCTGAAATCATGCAGGGTGAATTACATTTTGGCGAAATATTCGACGTGGGAAATCCCTCCTGGAACCTAACCTCGCGTGCCCACAAATAGGCATAGCCGATGACAAGGCCGGGCTGCGTGGGCGATGAAGGATTCTGGTGGGCGGCTTGGCGCGGGGCATTTCGGCGCTGGTGCATTGAATTGCTTTTCCGCGAACGAAGGCTTCGGCGCACGGGCCCAGCCAGCATCCTATCTTCGGAGTTGTGTTAGCTTCGCTCCGCGGAACCGGACCTCGGTGAGGAATGCTTTGCCAGAAGCGTAGGTTTACGCGTTGCTCTGGTAGTCCGCTTTCGAGAAGTCTCTAACGCCTCCAGACCGGCAACAATGGGCGCAGAGGCGACATGTCGTTAGCTGGCCGATGCGGACTGGCTGCTTTGGCCCAACGATATCTTCAAACGGACATGCTTACCTCGTCCCGCTATCCGCATTATGGGGTTGTTACCGGATTCCCAGCTTACACGTCAGCGCGGGTCGGCCAGTCCAACGGGATGAGCGCGCGGCCTGATGCCCTGGTCCAGTGCTCCCGGGTGGCGGCCACATAGCGAGGATCATCGGCGAAATAGGCATGTTCTATTAGGAGGACTTGCAGGCCGGCGCGGCGGCCGGCTTCACCGAAGAGAAAGTCAATATGCCTGCGCATTGCCTGAACATCCTCGTCTTCTTCCCGGCCCGCGATTTCCGCTTCGTCTTTATCCTCTCCACTCGTCGGGAGGTAGGGTCGACTGATCTGATCGAAGACGAGCACGCCGGGAACCGGCGCAGTGACGGTCTCGAAATACCGCTGCAATGCAAACGACAGCGAGATGTGAACCGCCAGATAATTCTGATCCGAGCCGACGTCCGGGATTCGTAGGACCGCGCCACTGTCCGCCTCGATGACCGTCACCTCTGGCTGGCGCGATGAGAAGTCGAGCTCAGAGCCGACACACGGCGCAACCGTTGGCAGCACAGCAAAAACTTCCGACGCGAACTGGGATATCTTGCTTTCGGCACGTCGGAGTTTGATCTCCTTAGCCTCGCGGTCGACACGGGCCTCGAGCTCCCCAATTTCCGCGCGCAATACGCTCAGATCGCGCGACGCCTGGCGCGGCTCGTCCACGCTCGATTCGAGAAAGAAAGAAATGCGGCCTAGGAGGTGCGCCTGCACCTGATTTAGGTCCGCCATCCGCTGTGTTTCCTATCGCTGCTAATCGGCGCCACGGAGCCATCCATCCAGCTACAGAAATTTCACGGCTTACTGCAGCGATCGGCAAGGAGCCCCTGGGATATGGCGAAACGGGCGAGCGACGAGGATCGGTCGAGCGTTCGTTAAAGTTGAGAAGCCGCTCATTTCGACACGGTCATTGTCGAGGGTAAATTCGTTAGCCAGATGCTCAGTCTCCTGACAGGAACTGACAGGGTCAGTGGCTATGTTTCCTGGCAATGCCGCCAACGTTGAATCTCTTATCGACATCAAGGAGCCAGCTCATGACTAATTCCAAATACGCTGCGTTCGTGGCGCTCGACCCATTCTTCGACATCGTCATGCAGGGGCTGGCCGGTGCGGTCGATGGCGACCACTACTTCGAAGCGATCGCCGACGACGCGGTGTTCGAATATCGATATGTTTTCCCGGGCTTTCCGTCGAAGATTGAGGGGCGGGACGCGCTGATGGCACTCTACTCTGGATACGGCGACAGTACCGTCCTGCACAGCGGGGATGCGCTCATCGTGCACCGATCGCAGGACCCACGCGTCCTAATCATCGAATATGAGGTGCACGGGGAAAAAATCTCAACCGGGAACTCTTACGATAACCGGTTCATCTCAGTCGTAACCATCGAAGATCGCAAGATTGTGCATTGGCGAGACTACATGGATTCGCTAGCCGCCTTCACTGCGGAGACTGGCACAAGGGCATGAGTCACGTCTGAGAGACGCCTTCCGAGAGGTTCTGAACGTCGTCCTTGGCGCGCGTCTCAGCAAGCAAACATCTACCTAAAATCGCGTGTGCAGAAGTGTTGCGCCATGGCGTTTTCCGATCAACAGCATCAGGAGATACGCCATGCCCACACCTCAAGTTCCTATAGGCTCCGGCTTCAATTCCGCCTCGACGCCGCCGAGGTCGTCAAGGGCATCGACCTTAGGGGCAAGACCGCCATCGTTACCGGCGGTAATTCGGGCCTTGGCCGGGAAACTGCGCGTGAGCTGCGGGCGGCGGGTGCGAAAGTCATCGTCCCGGCGCGCGATGCCGATCGGGCAGCGGTGGCACTGGCCGGAATTGATGCTGAGATCGAACCGATGGATTTGCTCGTGGCGATCGACGCCTTCGCCGAACGGTTCCTAACTTCCGGCCAACCGCGCCCTCCGCTCGACCGGTCATGTGAGCGGCGTACTTGACAAAATAGGTCCATTATGTCTATATCGTATTAGACGATCATTCACTTCAGGATTGATGAGATGCCATACGATCTGACGGTCAACGGGCACCACCAGAGCGTCGACGCCGACCCATCGACGCCGCTGCTGTGGGTGCTGCGCGACCATCTGGGAATGACGGGCACGAAATATGGCTGCGGCATCGCCCAGTGCGGCGCCTGCACTGTCCATATCGACGGCACGCCGACCCGGTCGTGCCAGGTGCCTCTCGAAAGCGCGGCCGGGGCCAGCGTCACCACGATCGAGGGCCTGTCGCTAGATTCGAGCCATCCGCTGCAGCAACTATGGGTCGAGATGAACGTGCCGCA
>JAQGIF010000329.1 GCA_028291345.1 Rhodospirillales bacterium
CGCTGCGATGTGCCTCTATTTCGAGCCGACCCCGCTGCCGGCGGACAAGATGCCCTATGTGAAGGATGTCGAGGGCGTCGATAATCGCCTGAGCCTTGTGTGGTTCACCGAAGGCGACCCGACCGGCTCGTGGGACCGGATATTCGCCAAATCAGGTGATCTGGTCGCCGGGTCCGGCCTCGGCCGCGTCGAACTGGTCGCGCCATTCATCCCGACTTTGCCGGGGACCGATAGATATGTGGACCAGCTGCGCTGACCGCGACGCATGCTGAAACTGGAGAAGAAGACTGCATCGGTCGCCGGCGTCGGCAAGGCTGAGGCGATCGAAACAGCACTGATCCACGGATCGATCGCCGGGCAGCTCGACAGGTTCGACGAGCATTTCTGGCTGGTGCGTTTCAGGCCGAGGGGCCGAAAAGCAGATGGTCGGCGAATAATCGCATCACGGCTTCAAGGCTGATGGAGGAGGGGCGTCTGGCGCTGGCCGGCCTGGCCGAAGTTGAAAATGCAAAGGCCGATGGGCTTGGGTGCCGCCTACGCACGGCGGAGCTGGGGCGAAATCCCCGGCGAGCTGCCGGCTGCGCTGGACGCCGAGCCCGCGGCCAAGGAATTGTTTGCGACGCTGAAGGGCGCCAATCGCTGTGTGCTGCAGACTCACACGGAAAGGACAGTTCGTTATGAACAACTAGCCGTGTGGACAAGCTGCGTGAAAGATGAGGGTAGGCCCCTCGGCATCGGCTTTCAGGAGCAGGTGTCAAACCAGTCCAAGCGGCGGCGTTTAAAAGGCGCTGTCGTGAGCGTTGGATCAAAAGCTCGGAGAGAATCCGAGCAGGTGAGCATCCGGGAGACGATCGAGAGAGAACCCTCGTTGACGCGTCGAAACGCTAAGCTGCGGTCAAAACCAGAGGTGAGCGATTTCTCTGGGACAAGTCTGCCGGACACCTGGTTACTGGGCAGACGGCGGCCGGCGTATAGGGGGCGTGAACCGGATGCAGGCTTTTGCGCGGAACTGCAGGAACCAGAGCGTGGATGTTAAGGGAGACGCCGAAGCGGCCAAAACCGCGAGGCTAGAGTACCGAAGCCACGATCTGGGGCGGATCGACCCGTACGAGCGTTGAAGGCGCTGTAATGGAGCCGGAGCAAAGGGGTCGAGTCAGGTTGTCGTGTTTTGCGAAACAACTGGAAACAGGATGACGTCGACAGAAACGATAAACAAGCCGTTCATGATCGAGAAACGGCAAGTATACGAAGCGTACAAAGCGGTCAGATCCAATCGCGGAGCGGCCGGCGTGGATGGTCAGACGATCGAGGCGTTCGAGGAGGATCTGGAGGGCAACCTCTACAAGATCTGGAATCGGATGAGCTCGGGCAGCTACTTTCCACCGCCGGTGCGCGCGGTCTCCATTCCGAAGAAGAATGGCGGCGGCGAAAGAATCTTAGGTGTGCCCACTGTCAGCGATAGAATCGCGCGATGGTGGTCAAGCAGCTGATAGAACCGGACCTCGATGCTATTTTCCTGCCGGATTCCTACGGGTACAGACCGAGTAAATCGGCTCTGGATGCGGTAGGGGTCACGCGTGAGCGGTGCTGGAAGTATGATTGGGTGCTAGAGTTCGATATAAAAGGTCTGTTTGACAACTTGCCGCACGAACTATTGCTAAAGGCAGTCCGGAAGCATGTGAAGTATAACTGGGCGTTACTCTACATCGAGAGATGGTTGACAGCGCCCATGGAGAAGGATGGATTACGTATAGAGCGAACTCGCGGCACTCCGCAAGGGGGCGTGATTAGCCCTATACTTTCCAATCTTTTCCTACACTACGCATTCGACCTCTGGATGGAGCGGGCTCACCCTGACCTCCCTTGGTGCAGATATGCTGATGATGGTCTCGTGCACTGTCGAAGCGAGCAAGAAGCGAAAGCCGTCATGGCCGAGCTGGCGGCTCGTCTCGCAGAATGCGGGCTGGAGATGCATCCCACCAAAACCAAGATCGTCTATTGCAAGGACAGCAACCGAAAAAGCAGCTACCCGAACGTCACGTTTGACTTTCTCGGCTACTGCTTCCGGCCCCGACGAGCAAAGAACCCGCGGACAGCCAAGGCTTTCTGCAGCTTCCTGCCGGCGGTCAGCCCTTCGGCCCTGAAGTCCATGCGGGCGACGATCCGGGACTTGGACGTCCGACGACGAACCCATGTGTCGATGAACGATATCGCCCGTCAGCTCAATCCACTCCTCCGGGGCTGGATCGCGTACTATGGGCAGTACACGCCAGCGGCTCTGGGGCCGATCCTGCAATACGTCAATCAGACGCTGAAGGCTTGGCTGATGCGGAAGTTCAAGCGCTTTAAGGGTCATAAGACCAAGGCTGGGCTTCTTCTCGAGCGGCTAGCACGGGAGGGCCCGGGTCTCTTCGAACACTGGCGCCTCGGTATGATTGGCACGTTCGCCTGATGGGAGCGGTGTGAGGTGAGAGTCTCACGCACCGTTCTACGAGAGGCCGGCGGTGAAATCCCGCCGGCCTACTCACCATCCAGTCGCCCATAGGATCTTGAGGAGGATTGATTTTCGGCGTGTCACAGAAACAGGCAAAGCCGTTAAGCGATATCTGGAGCAGCGCGGTGGCGCAGTTCATTATTTGATGCGGATTTACCTAATTTCTGTCGGGACGGCTCCTTTGGGGGAGATCTTCGTCAAAGTAAACGGCTGGTTTGGCGGGCGAGCGTGATCAGCGAGGGCCGCCCAGACTCATGTCATGGCGCGCCGCCGCCGGGCACCGTCATAATGATTCTGCCCCCTTCCTACGAATGGGTTGAGTAGATGCCGCCGTAATGCGTATTGGGGCGCACCAGTCATGCAGGTTTTCAGAAACCTGAATGGCCCAGTAATGTCGTCGCAGCCTGGACGGCCGTTCCCGGATCGCGGCTGTAATGTCTCACGGTTGCCGATCGGTGCCAGTTTAGGAGAAGGCTGAATGAAGGGCGACCTGGTTCTGCGGGTGGAAGTTGGCGATGCAAGCCCGAGCAAGGCGTTGCTTGCTTTGAACAATGCGCATGCCCAGGAACTGTCGTGGCTGGAGGCGGATCGTTTTTCCTACCTGATAGGGCAGGCATTCCTGGCAAGTCGGATCGGCGCCGATGCCTTCCTTTTAGCGTTCGATCAGGACGCCGACTATTACAGCCCGAATTTCCTGTGGTTTTGCGCTCGCTACGCCCGCTTCGTCTACGTGGACCGGATCGTCGTCGCGCCATCCGCGCGCGGACGTGGGCATGCACGCCGCCTCTATGAGACCCTGTTCAGAGCCTCCGGCCAAGCCGGACATGAGCGGATCGTCTGCGAGGTCAACTCCGCCCCACCCAATCCCGCCTCGGACGCCTTCCATGCCGCATTGGGATTTAAGGAGGTCGGCACAGCGGAGATTCACGGGGGCGCCAAGACAGTCAGATACTTTTCCCGCCGGCTCGACGCCCTGGTCTAATATCGACCTCCGTTATTTCCCGGGATTCTTCGCGCGCCATCTCATCAGCGCGATCACCAGCGCATTATCCGCCAGCACCACATCCTCCCGGTCCTGGACGACGCGCACTATGGCCGTCCCCGGCTTTATGCCGTGCCGGGATTGGCCGCTGAGCAGCCCAAGTGCTTCACTCTGGCTTGCCACGATCCGCGACCGCTCAGACCGGGATCCGGCGGCGCCTCTGATATAGAACCCCGCCTGCTCGGCCGCCATGAGACTGTCCTGAAGTTAGAGATGACGTTCGGAACTATTTCCATAGTGGGCCGATTGTCCAGTCAATCGGTAACAAAGGAAAAAGTGCAATGAAGCGGATATTGCCCGAAAACCACCGTCGATCCGCCAGGGCTTTTCAATAAATCGACGTCTAGCTCGACCGCGGTTGTGAAGTAAAAAAAACGCGTCTTTACGCCGCGATATTGGAATCGGGGTTAGAGCCCGGGCGTTGGAGGTCACCGCGCAACGCGCGCTCAAACCGGGTCCGAAGCCGGCGCCGGTGAAGCCAGGTTCGGGCCGCGTTTGACGCCAAATCCCGCTGGATCATGGGTATAACTTCCTATTGTGCAGCCCGATTCGTAACATTGGGAAAATATAATCAAGCCGCGACGAACCGGTAACACTGGCGATGCTATGAACCTGATGTCGGCGCGACCGTGTTAGTGGATCGCCTTTCTCGTCGCGCGTGACAGCCATCTCGGAATTTTTCATGTATTGGAGGTTCGTATGAGAGTTTGTCACGCGCTCGTCGGGTTATTATTGGCCAGTCCCTTTTACCTGCCCTCGGCAGTGTTCGCCGCGGACATGCCGGTCAATCTGTCGGTGATCCGCACCATCCCGGGGCCGGATGGGGGTTGGGACTATGCATCGATCGATGTCGAGGCGCGGCGGCTTTACGTTGCGCATGGCGATGCCGTCACGTCTGTCGATCTCGATAGCGGCAAGGTCAATCCGCAGTTCGCGGAAGGCAAACACCTGCACGCCGTTATGCCTCTGGCCGACGGCAAGTTGCTCACCACCAATGGCGCCAGCGACACGGCGAACGTGTTCGAAGCCGCCACCGGCAAGTTGCTGGCGACCGTCCCGACCGGTAAAAGCCCGGACGCCGCGATCCTCGACCCGTCAAGCGGCCTGATCCTGGTGATGGATGGCCATGGCGGCGACATCACCCTGATCGATCCCAAAACCTTCACGTCGCCGGGCCGCATCGATGTTGGCGGCACCCTCGAATTCGCGGTCGCGGACGGCCACGGCAAGGTCTATGTCAATATCGAGGATAAAGGCGAGGTCGCAGTAGTCGACGTGACTGCGCGCAAGGTCGTTTCTCACTATGCGCTGCCCGACTGCGAGGAGCCGTCGGGCCTAGCCCTCGATCCGAAAACCGGGATCATGGTCGCCGCCTGCGCGAACAATAAGGCGATCGCCATCAAGGCCAAGGATGGCGCGATCGCCGCCACCCTGGCCATCGGCGGACATCCCGATGCAACGATCTTCGATGCGAAACGCCAGATGTTCTTCATCCCCTGCGCCGAAGGCAATCTCGCGGTCATCGCCGCGGGCGAGGTGCCCAAGGTCGTGGCCAGTTTGAAGACGGCGCCGGGCGCGCGCACCGGTGCGCTCGACACCAAAACCGGCAATCTCTATCTGCCGACCGCAGACCTTCAGGACCCTGCCCCCGGCGAGAAGCGCCGCGCAGTGGTTCCTGGCACGTTCCGGATCCTGGTCGTCGGCGAAAAATAATAAAAGCAACTGCGGCATCGGCGGCTCTCTTGAAAGCCGCCGAAAGCCGAAACCTCTTTAGGGACACAGCTAATGAAGCGGTGGCGGTCTCTTGTGGCCATTTCCATGGCCTGCCCATCCCTGGTATTGGGCGGATCGCTTCAGCTTCGTCCTGCGTTGGCGGCCATCGATGTACCAGCGATCGCGGTGTCTGTTGGCAGTGTAAAGCGAGGCGACGCGCCGATCTTCCTGACGGGCCTCGGCACCGTTCAAGCCTTTAACGCAGTGACCGTTCGCGCCCGGGTCGATGGGGAATTGACCAAGATCGCATTCTCCGATGGCCAGCATGTCAAGGCGGGGGATCTGCTCGGCGAGATTGATCCGCGCGCGCTACGCGCGCAACTCTCACAGACGGAGGCGTCTCAAGCGAAGGACGAAGCGCAGTTGACGAACGCGCGGCTCGACCTCCAGCGATCGGTCGGTCTGGCGACCAAGGATTATGCGTCCAAGCAGACGCTCGACACGCAAAAAGCGGTAGTAACGCAGCTTGAGGCCACCGTCGCGAACGATCACGCTCAAGTCGAATATGCCCACGTGCAGCTAGGCTACGCGACGGTCGTGGCGCCGTTCGACGGCGTTGCAGGCATCCGCTTGATCGACCAGGGCAATATCGTGCATGGCACCGACGCTACCGGCATTGTTGTGATTTCCCAAATCCGGCCGATCACGGTCGTCTTCAGCATTCCGGAAGACGAACTGCCGGACATCAAAGCTCGTATGCGCGCCGTCCCGCTCACCGCGATGGCGTTCACTCGGGATGGCGCGCGACAGATTGCCCTCGGACAACTCTCCGCGATCGACAATCAGGTTAATCAGAACACCGCGATGGTGAAGCTGAAGGCCGTGTTTTCGAACGAAGACGAGAGCCTCTGGCCAGGGCAGTTCGTTCAAGCTCGGCTGCTGCTCGATACGCGAAGGGACGTGATATTGGCGCCGACAAACGCGGTCAGGCCGGGCCCCGACGGCCCGATCGCATTCGTTGTCGATGCCCGCCGCAAGGTGGAGGTCCGGCACATTACGCTCGCTGGCACGAGCGGCGACCAATCGATCATCGCGAGCGGATTGGCGCCCGGAGAAACGGTCGTAACCGAAGGTCAGTTTAAACTCGAAGCGGGCTCTCTGGTCGATCCAGTGGTTGCGACCCCAGAGGTTACGGCCCCAGGGGTTGCGACCTCGAATCCGGCACCCTGAGGTCGGCTGGAAGCTTTATGAATCTGTCCCGCATCTTTATTGTAAGACCGGTCGCGACATTTCTACTGATGGCGGGTCTTTTGGTCGTGGGACTGGTCGCCTACGCCTTCCTGCCGCTTGCGGCCCTACCTCGTATCGATGTGCCGACCGTCCAGGTCTCGGCCTCGTTGCCTGGCGGCAGCGCGGAAACCATGGCGACTTCCGTTGCCGCGCCTTTGGAACGGCAGCTGTCGCTGATCCCGGGGGTGACCGAACTGACGTCAAGCAATTCGCTTGGCAATACGTCCATCACGGTTCAGTTCGAACTTGATCGCGATCCGAATTCGGCCGCCCAAGACGTCCAAGCGGCGATCAACGCCGCCGGCGGCACGCTGCCCAAGGATCTTCCCAATCCACCGACCTATCAAAAAGCCAATCCCGGCGATTTCATGATCATGTCCCTGGAGGTGACCTCCGATACGCTGCCGATCGCACAGGTGGACGATTATGCCGACAATTACGTCGCTCAGCGTCTCTCCCGGGTCGCCGGCGTGGGACTTGTCGATCTCAATGGCGAACAAAAACCAGCGGTGCGGGTCCAGATCAATCCTGAGGCGGCGGCTGGGCTGGGCATCAGCCTGGAGGACATCCGAACGATCCTCGGACAATCGACACTGGACGCGCCGAAGGGCACGCTGACTGGACGAGATCGCATCATTACGCTGAATTCGACCGACCAGCTTTTCAACGCCGACGCTTACCGCGCGCTGATCGTTGCCTATAAAGACGGCGCCCCCATCCGGATCGGCGATATCGGCACCGTGACCGACAGCGTCGAGGATGTGAATCGCGCCGCCTGGTCGAGCGGCAAGCGAGCCGTCATCGTGGATGTTCATAAGCAGCCAGGATTTAACGTCGTCGATACCGTCGACGGCATCAAGGCGCGTCTGCCGGAGATATTGGCATCGCTCCCGCCCTCGATTCATGTTCGGGTCATCAGCGACAGAACCCAAACAATCCGGGCGTCGCTAAAAGGCGTGCAAGACACTTTATTGCTGACCATATTTCTGGTCGTAGCTGTAGTGTTCATGTTTCTGCACCGGTTCTGGGCCACGGTGATTCCGGGCATAACCATCCCGCTCTCGATCATCGGCACATTCGTGGTGATGTATGTGCTGGGCTATAGCATCGACAATATCTCGTTGATGGCGCTCACGATCGCGGTCGGCTTCGTCGTCGATGACGCGATCGTAATGGTGGAGAATATCGTGCGCCGCCTCGAAGGCGGGGAAACGCCCTTGGAGGCGGCGATTATCGGCTCACGTCAAATTGGCTTTACCATCATCTCCATGACGGTCTCGCTCATTGCGGTCTTTCTGCCGGTATTGCTCATGGGCGGCATCATCGGACGCATTTTCCGCGAATTCGCCGTCACGCTCAGCATCGCGGTCGTTATCTCGGGGATTATTGCCCTGACCGTGACCCCGAGCCTCGCAGCCATGTTTCTGAGGCCGGAGCGCGCGGGCGGCGGCAATGCGCTTATCCGTTGGCTGGAAGCCGCGTTCGGTCGGCTGCTCACGGCCTATGAGCGCGGCCTTCGCTCCGTCCTTCGTCATCGGCGCGTAACGCTCGCAGCGACCGTGGCGACGCTGGCGGTGACCCTCCTGATGTACGGTATAATTCCCAAGGGATTCTTTCCGCAGCAGGATACGGGCCTTATCATCGGCACGACGGATGCCGAGCAGGATATCTCCTATTCGGCGATGGCAGAGCGGATGCAGGCGCTGATGCGGATCGTCGAGAGCGATCCGGATGTCGCGAATGTCTATGGTTGGATCGGCCCGGATCCGAGCGAAAATAATGGCCGCGTCATCATTGACCTCAAGCCTTTCGGAGAGCGTCAAGCCAGCTCGGTACAAGTGATCAGGCGGCTGAAAAAGCATATCGCGCCTCTGCGCGGCATTTCGCTCGCTATGCAGACCCGACAAGAGCTTCGCATTGGCGGGCGGATCAGCAAAACCCAATATCAATACACGCTCGAAGATCCAGACCTGCTGGAGCTCAACAGGTGGGCGCCGATCTTGGTGGCGAAGCTGAAGACCGTGAACGCAATCGAGGATGTCGATACCGACCTTCAAGCGGGAGCGCCTCAGGCGGTGGTGAAGATCGATCGCGACACAGCGTCAAGGCTGGGTGTGAACGCTCAGATGATCGACGAAACCTTGTACGACGCTTTCGGCCAGCGCCAGGTCGCGACGGTCTATACTCAGCTCAACCAGTACCATGTCGTGATGGAGGTCGATCCCGCCCATAAGATGGATGCATCGGCCCTGGGTGCCATTTATGTCCCATCCGCCATCACGCATAGCCAAGTGCCGCTCAGCGCATTTACGCAGCTCGAATCCACCGCGGTGCCGCTTACGGTTGATCACCAGGATCAGCTTCCCGCTGTGACCATCTCGTTCGCGCTGTCGCAAGGCGTCGCGCTGGGCGACGCCATAGCCGCAATCCGGCGAGCCGAACGCGAAATCAATATTCCGCCAGGGCTCCAAACCGGTTTCGCCGGTACGGCCCAGGCATTTTCGGCATCGTTGGCGTCGGAGCCCTATTTGATCCTGGCCGCCATGTTGGCCGTCTATATCGTGCTGGGCGTCCTATATGAGAGTTTCATCCATCCGCTGACGATCTTGTCGACCTTGCCGTCGGCGGGGCTGGGCGCGTTGCTGGCCCTTTATCTGACTGGCTACGATCTCGACATCATGGGGTTGATCGGGATCATTCTTTTGATCGGCATCGTGAAGAAGAATGCGATCATGATGATCGACTTTGCGCTCCATGCCGAACGGCAGGACGGCGTTACACCCGAGCAGGCAATCCGGCAGGCGGCCTTATTGCGGTTCCGCCCGATCATGATGACGACCATGGCCGCCTTGCTGGGCGGCATTCCGCTGGCGCTCGGGAGCGGCGCGGGATCGGAACTGCGGGCGCCACTCGGCATTGCAATGGTCGGGGGCCTATTTCTGAGCCAGGCGATGACTTTATTCACCACGCCTGTCATTTATCTCGCGCTCGATCACGCCCATGTGTGGATGACGAGGCGGCGGTTTGCGCGCGGCTCGGACAGCCTGTCAGCCGGTGACGATCGCCGGCCGAGGGCCGCCGAATAGCTGATCAGGCGCGAGCCGGAATATTCGCCTGATAGATTGTTTCGCCGTCGCGATCGATGAAGGCGAAGCTGCGCGTGGGCGGCGATCAGCCCGCTGAAAAAGCCGAGGCGGTCGCTGGCGAACCGGCAGCCCGAAATCTTCGTGGTCGCCCGCGTATCCCCGCCGCGCCGCAGCCCAGATAGTGCGCATTGTCGACGACGATATGCTGCAGATCGTGATCGTGCCCGAAGAAATAAGCCCGCACGCCCGCCGTGCCGATCCAGCAGGGGCTTCACGTCCCGGATCAGCTCCGGCTGGTTGCCATGGTCCGAGCCTCCTGAGAATACCGGATGATGACCCACGACGATCTTCCACGCCGCTGTCGAACGGCCAAGTTCGGCCCCCGGCCAAGCGAGTTGCGCGCTGGGGTCCTAATCGTCGTGCGCACTTTGGTGCCGCGATAGGCAGGCCAGGAACGGCGACGTGTCGAGATGGAAGAAATCTATTTGGTCGCCATCGACCAGTGATTCGGTGCGCTTGTAATAGCGCGCCGGCATCCGCCAGCGCGAACTGGTGCGCGAATAGGCGATTTGGGCGTCAGGATTGCCGCGGTAGTCGCGGTTGCCGAATACCGGATACCACGGCGTTTGCAGAGACGGCGCGGCGTAAACATCCTCAAATGAGGTGTGTCAATGAGGATCGTCCACCGAGACGACACCGTTCTCATAGAAATTGTCGCCAACCGAAATGGTGAAGCGGCTACCGATCGACGCCGCGGTTTTGCCCATCTGCGAAGCGACGTCGCGCTGATTGCGCGCGCCGTCCCGGCCCCAATCCCCGACGACGAAGGACAGCGCGCCGGTCGCGGTGTGCGCGCCCTTTCATCCGATAAGCGGCCAGACAAGCGCGCCACCGAAGCCGGCCTTCAGAAGCGCACGCCGTGAGCGCAACACTCGGTCGAGTCTCCTGATTTCCCCGATTCCGGCCGGCCCGTCGCGCAGCCGGTCAGGCGTTACCGCTCGAATAGACGATTTGGACGCGGCGGTTCTGCGGCTCCTTCACGCCATCGGCAGTCGGGACCAATAGTTCATGCTTGCCCTTGGCGACGATCTCGATCTCGCTGGCCTTGATTCCGTCCTTCTCCAGCTCGGCCGCGACCGATTCCGCCCTGCGCCGCGACAGGCGCAGATTATAGGCATCCGACCCAATCGTGTCGGTATGGCCGGTGACGGTCAGCTCCGTCACATGCATGGGCGCGGCGTTGCGTGCCGCCTGATCCACGATCGAGATGGCCTGCGGGGCGAGGTCCGACTTGTTGAAATCGAAGAACACAAGATACGAAGTGGGGGCTGGGGGCGCGGGTGCCGGTCGGGCGGCCGGCGGCGGCACATAGGCTGCTTCGTTTTCCTCGGTATGCATGACTCCGCCGCCGAATTTGAACCGGATGCCGCTCTCCAATGTCACATCGTAGAATTCGCGCTGGATCGGGCGCGCCGAGTTGCCCTCGGAATAGCTTAACGGCTGGTTGGTCAGGTTCTTGCCCTGGAAATAGAGCTGGAAGTTGTCGGTGATCTGATAGCTCGCCGAGACATCCATCAGCAGGCGCGAGTCCTGGATGATGTCCGTCGCGGCGCTTCCGCCGACGGCAAAAAGGCTTTTGCCGACATATTCTGCGGCAAAGCGCACGCTGACCGGTCCCTTGTCGTAGGACAGGGCGGCATTATAGGTCAGGCGCGAGGTCGCCGGCAGCAGGCGGATGTCGCCGGGGCGCAGTTCGACGCTCGATTGCACGACCGTGATATTGGCGAGCACGCCGAACCCATCGAAAGGCTCCGGCAGGAACGTGAATTTCTGCTGATAATTGCCCTCCATCCCATAGGCTTGGGCCGATGGCGCATTGGCGAAGGTCGCGATGCGGGCAATGCCGACGATACCGGGGAAGGTGCCGAACTCGCTGCGCGAAACGATATAGTTCTGGAATTCCTTATCGAACGCACCCAACGATATGATGCCCGAGTCCGGCAGGTAATATTCGACGGACAGGTCGAAATTATCCCCCGTGGTCGCCTTCAGCCCCGGGTTCCCGGTGGTCACCGTGTTGGCGCCGTAATCGATTTGGGTCGATCCGCTATTCTGGATGAAACCGGGACGGCCGATCGTCGAGGAATAGGTCAGGCGGGCCACCAGGTCGGGGATCGGCTGATAGCGGACCTGAAATGTCGGAAACGGATCAGTATAGTTGGTTTTGCGGGTGTTCGGGGTGAAGGTGGCATTGCCGTTGGCATCCACCGCCGTGGTGATGCCGCCATAGGTCGCGTCCGTATTCTCGACGCGGACACCTGCCAGGACGCTGAATTTCCCCAGCGTCAGATCATATTGCAGGTAGCCGGCGGTGATATTTTCCTGCGCCGTGAAGAAAGCGGCGGCGTTCCGCTTCTGGTCTTTGGCGACATTCTCAACGAACAATCCCGGGTTGGCGAAAAACAGGTTGCGGACCTGATCAGAACTCGGCGTGAAGCCGACTGTGTAATTATTGTCGTAGTAGGTGAATGGCCCGGCTCCGAGCACCTGGCTGAGCGAGACATTGGGAACCGAGTAGGTCTGTGATGTTGGTATCGAGATCTTGTCGCGGCGGCGGACCTGCGCGCCGAACTTCAGCGAGCCATCATTATCGTCGATCGGCAGGGGGACCGTCACGTTGACGCGGCCCGACCATTCCTCGTCCTTGTCCACTTCCTGGCCATTGTTGAATCCGCTCAGGATATATTGGCTGGGGTCGTTGGGGTTGACCCCATTCAGGATCTGGATTTTCGGAAAATTGGGATTGGTCGTATTGTCGTAGCGTAGCACCACGCTGTTGGGGCTGGAAAAGGTACTGTTATAGTCGAAACCCTTGCGGAAGGTCGCCTCGGAATAGGCGCCCTGGTAATCGACTAGAATACCGTCGTCGCCTATCGCATTCTTGCCACCCCAGGAAATGACTTTATTGTCGTGCGTCTCTTCCTCGTCGCGCAAGGCTGAGGTCAGCGATGCGTTGGGCGCGATGAATCCTTTGGTGTTCGAAGGATCCGTATACATCGACGGCGTCAGGTTCGTGCTGCCATCGGCCTGAAATTCCAGATTGGAATAGATCAGGCGCTGCCGGTAGACACTCTCGGTATAGCCGCCCTCATTATAGCGGAAGAACCAGCTATTGTCGGGGTCCGGCTTATAGTCGAACTCCCCGCCATAGCCGAACCGGCGCCGGTGATATTGATACCGGCGCAGCTCCAGCGTGTCGTACATTTTGTCTGGAAGGCCGGGCTGCTGATCCGCATAGGCTGCCTCGGCATCGTCGACCGCGCGGCGGTCGTTATTCTGTGACGCGGTCACGATGATGCTGAAGGGCCGATCCTCGTCCCCCTGGTCATAATTCAGGCCGCCGGACGAGACGCCGAACCGCGCCCCCGCCGTCATCTCGCCGCGCCACAGCGAAAAGCTGTTGCGCAGCGGCTCATAGCCGCCGCCGATCGTGCCCTCGACGAACGGAGCGTCGATCCCCGAGGCCGTACGCGGGGTCAACTCGACAGAGCCGCCCAACCCCTCAGCCTCATGCGAGGGCAGGCCGGTCTTGGTGACCTCGATGCGGTCGACCAGGCCGATCGGCACCGTGTCGAGCTCGACTGCGCGGCCCGTGCCGAAAACGGTGCCGCCGGGAAATGTGTTCAACAGCACGACCCCGCCCAGAGTCGCGCCGTTCAGATTGGCGTCCAGCCCCCGGATATTGACGAACCGCCCCTCACCCGTGTCGCTGGACAACGAGACGCCGGGGATGCGCCCGATCGCTTCGGCCGCGTTGAAGTCGGGATATTTGATGATCTCTTCGGCCGGCTGGATATCGATGAGGTTCGGTGCCTGAAGCTGCTGGGTCCGCGCGTTGCGTGTCGTGCGCTGCGCGACGACTGTAATCTCCTCCAGCTGGGCGGCGGATTTGCCGCTATCCGCGCCGGAATCCGCCGCCGCGACCTCCATCTTATCGGCATGAGCCGCCGAACACAGGACTATCGCGGTCGTGCATAGCAGATAGGACGCCAGCTGACGGATTCTTGACATATAATCATTCTCCGTTAAATTTTAGCCATGACCCCTACCAACAATACTATCTATATATTGTAGATTTGTTGTTGGTATGCTGTGGGTGTTCTGCGGCTGTATAATCACAGGGCCGACTGGGGTAAACCCGAAACTTCGAACATTGGGAATAATTAATGTTGACCCGGGCCCGACCGGAGCGCAGGGGGTAAAATTACGCCATGTCGCCGTAATTCCGGTTGCAATTGCGGAGCCGAAAGAGAGTTCCAAATGCCTCGGCAGGCCAGAACAGGGCAGGAGGCCGCCTGATCGGGCGAACCGATCGGAACGATCCAATTAATTAATTGGATCGTTCGCATCCGCCACACTATATCAAAGACACGACGGCACGATCAGCCGATGAGACCAATGAGGTGCATCTATGGCCTTCTATGATCCATTCGCTCGCTCAGTCACGCGACGGGGTCTCCTCGGACAGTTCGGTACCGCCAGTGCGGCTCTGATATCGGCACGGAGCTGGGCGGCAGCGACAACCAGCCTTCCGCTGCCCGGCGGTCCAACCGAACGTGCATTGACGAAGGATTTCCCCGAAAAGGGCGAGATGATCCTCCAGCGAACGCGTCCGCCGTTGCTGGAAACGCCGTTCGACATATTCGACAAGGGCGTCTTCACGCCGAATGACCGGTTCTTCGTCCGTTGGCATTGGGCAGTCATTCCGACCGATGTGAATGTCGATACTTTCCGGCTGACCGTGCACGGTACTGTGAACGCCCCTCTGTCGTTATCGCTGAGCGACGTCATGAGCCTGCCGCGCGTGCAGCTGGCGGCCGTGAATCAATGCTCGGGCAATTCCCGGGGATTTTTTCAACCGAGGGTAGCCGGCGGCGAATGGGCCAACGGGGCCATGGGCAACGCGAAATGGATGGGAGTACGGCTCAAGGACGTGCTCGATCGCGCCGGCGTGAAGGCTGGGGCGCAGCGCGTCCGCTTCGCGGGTCAGGACGATCCTGTCGTCGATGGTGCGCCGAAATTCATGAAATCGATCGATATCGATCACGCGCGCGACGGCGAGGTCATGATCGCTTACGCCATGAACGGTGCCCAACTGCCCTTGGTGAATGGCTTTCCGCTGCGTTTGGTCGTGCCGGGCTGGTATTCGACTTACTGGGTGAAGATGCTGAGCAGCATCGAAGTGTTGGACGGCCCTGACGATAACTACTGGACCAAGACCGCCTATACGATTCCGGACACGCCGGGAGCGAACATGAAGCCGGGCGAGGCCAACGTGAAGATGGTCCCGATCAACCGAATGGTTCCCCGCTCCTTCGTCACGAATCTGCGCGATGGCACTACCGTTCATGCCGGTGCCGACACGCCGGTGCGCGGTATTGCATTCGGCGGCAGCACGGGCGTCAAGACGGTTGAGGTGTCAACCGACGGAGCCATGAGCTGGAGGCCGGCGGAGCTGGGTGCCGATGAGGGCAAATACGGTTTCCGTCAATGGTCAACGCGGCTGACGCCCGCGGCCGGGGATATGACTGTAATGGCCCGCTGCACCAACACCGATGGGCTAGTGCAGCCGGCGACACCGAATTGGAACTCGAGCGGGTTCATGCGCAATGTGATCGAAACAACGCATCTGCGCGTGATCTGACCCTGCCTGGAGGAGGCGTGGATGCCGATGGTTTTGGGAAAAGGCGCCGCGGTTGGCGCAGTGGCGGCAAACTTGGCGTTGGCCTTTGCCGGCGGCTCCGAAGCCGTCGCGCAGGCACCGTCGCCGGCAATCGGATTGACGCTGAAATCCATCTCGGTGGAGTTGCCGAGCAGCGATCGCATGTTTCCCGCCGGTCCCGGTTCGGAGGCCGTCAACAACAACTGTCTCGCCTGCCACTCCGCCGGCATGGTGTTGAACCAGCCCGCCTTGACCAAGGCGGCCTGGTCCGCCGAAGTCCACAAAATGATCACCGTTTACAAGGCGCCAGTGTCGGACGAAGACGCAGCCGCGATTGTCGCCTACCTCACCCGACTCAAAGGCTCGAGTTCGCCGCATCCCTGATACCGTCGGCGCGATCTTCCCGTCACCGTAATTCTGACACCCTAATTCCAGTATTCTAGAATAAGGGCCAGCCGTTTGCGAACTACCCGCAATAACACCCAAAGTGTGAACGATTGGGTCAGAGTGAGCCCGATGTCCCTGGACGGTTAGAGTGATCCCGGGGAAATATAACATGGGAATCGGCAAACCCTGATCACAATTGTTGGGTAAGCTAAACGATTTCCAACGAGTGTTGAGTTTAGCCTGAATAGTCGTACTCGTGATGGCAAAAAAATATTAGTGGAGCTGTAGAACACTGTGAAAACGGAGCGCCGCTCAATGCCGAGTGTGACTTTCGAACCTGAGGCTTTTCAACGCCTGGCCCAGCAAACCGCGAACAGCCTGGGGCTCGGCGAAGATTACGAGCCCGGACCGCTTGCGTGTTTTGGCCGCGCCCTGACACGGGCCGACCGTTTCCTCGACGTCGGGGCAAATCGCGGGCTCTATGCCTGTCTGGCAAATCGGGTACTTCGAAACAGCGAGATTGCCTTGGTTGAAGCCAATCCCGAACTGGCCGAGAGGCTACGCCAGGATATTAAGCAATGGCCGACCGAAAACGGCAATAAAATCACCGTATATCCTGTAGCCGCGGGAGACGTTCGGGCGAAACTACCCTTCTTTATAGACGAGACCGACACTCTTGGCTCTTTTGTACTGGATCCCGACCAAACCGATGCTTCCAGATATCTGGATCTCAGCAAGCGCCGAAACGTTCGCCGTATCGACGTCGCCTGCGAGCCGCTGGACAAGCTTTTCCCACCAGCCGACCGCACACTTATCAAGATAGATGTCGAAGGCTTCGAATATCGGGTCATTCAGGGAGCAAAGAAGCTGCTTTCGGCCAGCGATACGCGCCTACTCATCGAACTGCACGGATGGGGCGACGCGGAACGCCGGAAATACCCTCTGAATGTGTTGTGGCTCATGCACAAGCTCGGTTTTACGGTCCACCGTATGGGCCGTTCCTATTCATACGACTTCAAGCCTGCCGGCTTCTTCGGGCGCTGCATGTCATTACTGCGCTCGGGCCCGACATTCGTGATAAAACATATTATGGACCGCACCGGATTGCGGCCGTTCGTCTACCGCATATTGCGGCCTGCTCTAGCGGCGAATGTGGAGCGGTAATCCCCGCGGGCTCATCGGTGGCCTATCGTCAGGTCTGCTGCTACGGCTAACCGGGGGCTTCATGAATTTTCTCGCCGTGCCGATCGCGCTTCGCGCCTTGGGGCAGGAAAGATATGCCGCCTTTGCCACCTTGTTCGGCCTCGCCGGCTGGCTAACGATCGGCAATTCCGGTTTGGCCAGCGCGACTGCTGTGTTCGTGAGCGAGTTCAAGGACGATGACCGCAGACGGCACGAGTTTTTCTGGCGTTCCGCGATTTCCACGTTTCTCGCGGTTGCAGTGGTCTCTGCCGTCGCATTCGTACCCTTCATCCAGCTTTCCACCCATCTGGTCGGCAATGGGTCGGCCGCCCTCAGCCAAGAGCTGACCCGCGCTGCCTATTACTGTTTCGCCGTTTTCATGGTCTGCGCGGTGGGACAGACATTCGAGGGCTACTATGTCGGGACCCTACGGGTGGAATATGTCAATTGGTGCCGGCTCGTTGGACAGGTCGCCGGGATAGGCGCCGTAATCTGGCTGCCGCCTCTATTTGCCAACATGCTGGCCGTGTGCTTTGCCACGACATTGGGCACAGCGTCGGCGGCGATCTGGTTCACCGTAAAGGCAATCGCCGAATGCCCCCCGCCAATTCCCCTGAACTATAGCGTCCGCCGAAGTCTCCCGCTCTTTCGACAGGGCGTCGGCTTTCTCGCCAGTTCCTTAAGCACGCTGTTTTATGGCGGCGCCAGCCTGCCGCTGATCGCGATGAGCTTCGGCCCCGGCCAACTTGCGACGGCGGCGGTGATGTCCCGCATGGTTACAATGTATTTCAGTGTCATCGCCGCCCTGCTGATCCCGCTCGCCCCTGCGCTCAGGAACGCGCTGGCGAGCGATGACCAAGCCTGGGTCCAGAAGGCAATGCGGAACTCCGGCGCATTCATGGCCGCCGCTGCGATCGGTGCGGCCTTCGGAATCGTCTTTCTCGGCGATGTGGTCATCCGGCGCTGGACCGGCACAGACCTGCCGGGGTTGTCCGAGTGGCTGATCCCCATGGCGGCACTCCTGATCGCAATCAGCTGGAGCTATTTCTGGATTTACGCGTGCTTCGCAACCCGGGGGTCCCTCCCGGTTGCGATGCTCGCCCTTGCCGAAATCGTTCTGATATGCGGGCAGTTTGTCCTGTTCGGGCGCAACCTGCCGCCATCGTCGAGCCTCCTGATCATGGCCGGCACGATGATGCTATTGTCAGGGACGATCTTGCCCACTTTTGTGATACGGGATCTCAACGCGCGTTTCCGTCGGATCGACAGCGCCATGGGCAGGACGGCGCCTGAAAATTCAGCAGAATAGAATTACGAATTTCGGTGATAAGTCGTCCAGCCATCACCATAATTTCCGTTTAAAAGCTCGTATAGTGTCTCGGAGTTTCTTGGTTTGTAAGTAAGAATTACTCGAAGTTTTCGCCGGGATTTCTATCGTGCTTTGTATCTCATTCGCGCTCTGCCGCAGCTTGTGCCAAATAGTCGATTTTCTATTGTTGCTACAGCTAATAAACCGGCATTACCGTCTGTTTCGATTTGATCTAACAACCGTGCGTTGGATTCCAATATGGTGGCGCGAACCGCCGATGCGGTTTCTTCAACGATTTCAGACTGATTGTGCGAAGCACCGCTGGAAAGACGTTTTCCGCGGTGCTGGTGCTCGTCTGCGGTCAAGCTCTCTCAAGAAATCGCCTCCTCCCTCGACGGAGAGGGCAATCGCATAGTGCATTCTGTTTCGTCATTCCCGCGAAGGCGGGAATCCATTCCCCGCCATCTCGCTGCTCAACCATTAATTCCCGCGTTCGCGGGAATGACGATAGGAGAATACGGTGCAAAACAGGTTGTTACGACAAATGCAATTGGCCTGCCTCAAGGAGGGAGGCGCTTTCAAGAGAAGCGAAGTATCGCCGCCTACTTCACCTCGGCCTTCACCGGGAAGGCATCGAAATAGAACCGGAACCGCTTGCGCAGTTCCTCCGGTTCCACCCGGAAATCCCGTTTCAGGTTATAGATCACCCGGCCTTCCTTGCCGCGCGGATGGTCCTCCAGGAATTGGTCTACCTGCTGGCGCACCGCCGGGGTCATCGGCATGCCGGCTTTGGCTTCGATCCGCTCGACCGTGCCCATGTCGTCGGCCATGAACTCATGGAAGAACACATCGACGCTCTGCGCCTCCGGCCACACCGCGCGGTCCCGGACGCAGGCACGCAACAGATGTTCGATCCGGTCGCTCCAATAGGCGATCAGATTCTCAGGCTCGACGCTGTTGCGATAAAAACGCTGGCAATATCCGGTCATCGTCACCGCCGATTGGATCACCGCCACCGGGTCGCGATGCGTGATCGCCACCGTCGCATCGGGGAACACCGTCCTCAGGACCGGCAGCTGCTCCATATGCTGCGGGCATTTCAGCACCCAGCGCTTCGGCCCGCGAACCCATTGAAGCACCTTCAGCGCCGTCTTCAGATATTCGTAATGCGGGGTCTGGTCCGTCGCGTAGTAATGGTCGCGCCATTTCGGGATGACCGAGATCCACTCGAAATTATAGGAGGCGAAGTCCGGCCCCATCAGCTCCAGCTCTTCATGGATATGGTCGGGCTCCATCGGATGCATCGCCGCCAGCAGCGGCACCGTCGCCTGAAGCTGCGCCCAGGCATCGGCGCAACGCTGGTATCGTGGGTCGGTGCCGTCGGGCAGTATCGCCTCGCCGGGCAACGGCAGCGGCTCATAGGATTCCCACAGCGGCAAGGAGCGCAGGCGCTGGTCCGCCGCCAAGATGTTGACCAAATGGGTGGTGCCGGATCGGGGCAGGCCGGCGACGATGATCGGCCGCTCGATCACCTCGTCATGAATTTCCGGGTGCTTCTTCAGAATGTCCTGGATCAGAAGCCGATTGGCGGCATAGCGGGTGACATAGCTCCACAGCGTGTGGCGGTGGATGTTGCTGATCCCGGCATCGGCGTTCCACTCGTCCAGCAGCATGTTCAGCCGCTCGCGGAAATCGTCGGGCCCGAAATCGGAGAGGCCGGTGCGCGCCCTTGCATGTTCCAGAGCCGCCGCCTCGCTGAAGGTGATCGGGTTGGCGTTACCCCAGGCTTGGGCCGCCTTCTGGGCGTCGCTCAAAATCGGATGGCGCAAATCGTCGATGATGATGTCGGTGGACATTGGCGGTCTTCCCTCTTGATGCTTGCGGCCCGCGTTTCGCGCTTGCCTGCTTTAACTCACCGCCCTTGGATGGGCATTTCGATAAACCGACAAAAGCTGCTCGGTTTCAACCTCGGTGTAACGCTGCGTCGTCGAAAGCGAGGCATGACCCAGCAATTCCTGGATCGCTCTGAGGTCGCCGCCGCTGCCCAGCAGGTGGGTGGCGAAGGAATGGCGCAGAGCATGGGGCGTGGCCGTGTCCGGCAGCTGAAGCTGGGAGCGGAGGCTGCGCATGGATTTCTGGGCGATGGCGGGATCCATCCGCTTGCCCCGGGCGCCGAAGAACAAAGGGGCATCCTTGCCTCCTTTGAACGGGCAGCCGGCATCGTAATACGCCACCGCCTCGGCGACGGCGGGAAGCAGCGGGACGATGCGCTCCTTCTTGCCCTTGCCCAGCACCTTCAGCGAGTCGCCGAGCGGCAGGGCATCGCGATTCAGCGCCAGCGCTTCCGAGATGCGCAGCCCGCAGCCATAGAGCAGGGTGAACAGGGCACGGTCGCGCAATCCGATCCAGGGCTCCTCGACGAATGTCTCGGCCGCCTCCAGCAGGGCGGCGGCATCGGCGACCGGGATTGGCTTGGGCGCGGTGCGCGGCAGATTGGGCGTGCTCAGCGCGCCGATCTTGGGGTTGTGTAATATGCCGGCACGGTCGAGCCAGCCGTAGAAATTGCGCAGCGACGACACCGCCCGCGCCCGGCTGGTGGCGGTGGCACCCGCCGTGACGCGACGCGCCAGCCAGGCCCGGAAATCGGCCAGCCCGGCATCGGCCAGGTCACGCAGCCGGATGGGATGGCCGCGATGGGCGGCGAAGAAACCGAGGAAGGCGGTCAGATCGCCGACATAGGCGGTGACCGTATGGGGGGAGAATTGTCGCTCGACCATTAGCCAATCGCGCCAGCGCGGCAGGATCGCGGCCAGATCCTCAGCTGCGGCCAAGGCGAGCGTTGAACCGGCGAGAGTGGTGTCAGATGGGGTGGCGGTCAGGCCGGAAGGTCCAGCCATACGCGCAGCAGCCGCTCGATGACGCCGCCAAGGAAGGCGATCAGCTCGGTTCCCTGGCCGTCCTGGAACATCTCGGGGGCGCGGCTGCCAAAGGCCACCAGCCCGACCGGGGTGCGCGAACTGATGGTCAGCTTCATCAGCGCCTCGCTCTGCACCAATCCGGCGCCCGGACCGTATATCGCGGGGTCGCCGGCGATGCCGCTTTGCAGCAGCACGTCGCCACGGCCCAGCCAGTCAGCAACCGCGCCCGGCTCGACGATCCGGATGCCCGACGCTGCTACATGCGGCAGGTCGAGGCCGTTCGATTCCACCACCATGGCGATGACGTCGACATCGAGTATGTCCATCAGGTCGCCGGTCAGTATCTCAAGCAATTGCCCCAGGCTGCGCGCCTCTATCAGCGCCAGTACCGCCGAATGGATGCGCGACTGGCTGTGGGCATTGGCCCGCGCGGTATGGATCAGAGCGCTGTTCTCGAGGTTCAGCTGGTCGACGTCGCCCTGCAGGCGCGCCACCATATAGCGCTGGAAATCGACCACGCCGTTGCCGCGGTCGACCGCTGGCGGGATCAGCGTATGCAGCAGCGCGGGGTGGCGCTGGACGAAATCAGGATAGGCGCTGAGATAGGCGGCAATCGCCGCCTCGGTCGTCGCGTCGGCGGGCGGAATGGCATCCGCCAGCTTGCGCGGCGCGGCCGGTCCGGTTTCGCGTGTACCTTTCATGATACTGGGGCTTTCATAGGACGACCGGCTTTGTGCTGGCGCCCGAAGGCGCGGTCGGGATGGTCTGGCCGGTCTTGGCCCAATCGGCGACAAACTGGGCCAGGCCCTTATCCGTCAGCGGATGCTGGAACAGCTGGCGGATGATCGCCGGCGGCATGGTGGCGACATCGGCGCCCAACTTCGCCGCCTCGATCACATGGATCGGATGGCGCACCGAGGCGACCAGGATCTGCGTGTCGATCTGGTCATACATGGCATAGATCTGGGCGATGTCGGCGATCAGGTCCATCCCGTTCTGGCCGATATCGTCTAAACGGCCGACGAAGGGCGATACGAAGGTCGCGCCGGCTTTGGCGGCGAGCAGAGCCTGGGCGGCGGAAAAGCACAAGGTCACGTTGACCATCGTGCCGTCGCGAGACAAAGTCCGGCACACTTTGAGTCCGGCCGGCGTCAGCGGCACCTTCACCGCGATATTGGGAGCCAGCGTGCTGAGATATTTGCCTTCCGCGAGCATTGTATCGAAATCGGTCGAGGCGACCTCGGCACTCACCGGGCCGTCGACGACTTCGCAGATTTCCTTGACCAGATCGATGAACTGCCGCCCCGATTTCGCCACCAACGAGGGGTTGGTCGTTACCCCGTCCAGCAGGCCGGTTTCGGCAAGATCACGGATTTCGGCAATTTCGGCGGTGTCGACGAAGAACTTCATGGCGTACCTGAATAGCAAAAAGAATGGGCCGGGATTCGCGGGCTCGCACCCGATTCCCGTGACCCGAGTTTAAAGCATGGCCGAATGGGATGCCAGTTCGCAGAACGGCGCGTTGGAAAAGAATGGGTTGCGGCGGGTCGCCGTCATGCTTCCCTATCCGCTAGGCCCCTATGATTACATGGCGCCTGCCGAGCTGAATCTCGTCGTCGGAGATTATGTCGTTGTGCCTCTGGGGCCCCGCGAGGTGCTGGGTGTCGTATGGGGGAAGGGGCAGGGTGACGTCGCGGCGAAGAAGATGAAACCGGTGGCAGGCCGCTTCGACGCACCGCCGATGCCCGATGATCATCGCCGCTTCATCGACTGGGTCGCCGCCTACACGCTGTCGCCGCCCGGCACCGTGATGCGGATGTCGCTGACGGCGCCCAAGGCGCTGGAGCCGGCGCGCCCTGCAGTCGCCTTCCGCCGCGGTGCCCTGTCTCCGAACCTGACCCTGACCGCCGCCCGCCGCCGCGTGCTGGATGTATTGGAGGAGCGCGGGACTGCGACCGCGCAGGAACTGGCCGATGCCGCCGGCTGCGGCATCGCCGTGGTGCGCGGCCTCGCCGATGCCGGGGCGGTGGAAACGGTGATGTTGCCACCGTGCTATCCCGCCTCCACCTTCCAGCCGCTCGACGATAGACCGACCCTGTCGCCCGATCAGGCGCTGGCGGCGGAGCGGCTGATCGCAAGACTCGGCGCCGGCTATTCGGCGACCTTGCTGGATGGCGTGACCGGCGCCGGCAAGACCGAGGTCTATTTCGAGGCGGTCGCCGCCAACATCGCCGCCGGGCGACAAACCCTGGTGCTGCTCCCGGAAATTGCGCTGTCGGCCCAGCTGCTCGAACGCTTCGCCAAGCGCTTCGGCGCTATGCCGGCTCTCTGGCATTCCGACGTGGGTCCAGCTGCTCGCCGCATGACCTGGCGCGGCGTGGCCGAGGGCAAGACTAAGGTTGTTGTCGGCGCGCGCTCGGCTTTGTTCCTGCCCTATCCCGATCTCCGCCTCATCGTCGTCGATGAGGAGCATGAGTCGGCCTTCAAGCAGGAAGACGGCGTCATCTATCACGCCCGCGACATGGCGGTCGCGCGCGCCCATCTCGGCGGCTTCCCGGTCGTGCTGGTCTCTGCGACGCCCTCGCTGGAAAGCGTGGTGAATGCCGAGGTCGGCCGATACGAACGGCTCTACCTGCCCGCCCGCCACGCCGGGGCGGCGCTGCCCAAGATCGGGCTGATCGACTTACGGCGGGAGAAACCGCCGGCGCGCAAGTTTCTGAGCCCAGTCCTGAACCAGGCGATTGCCGAGACGCTGGCGGCAGGCGAGCAGGCTCTGCTATTTCTCAATCGCCGCGGCTATGCCCCGCTGACGCTGTGCCGCACCTGCGGCCACCGGATGCAATGCCCGAACTGCACCGCCTGGCTCGTGGAACACCGCTTCCAGGGGCTGCTGCGCTGCCATCATTGCGATCACGCCGAGCCGATCCCGTCCAACTGCCCGCAATGCGACAATGTGGGCAGCTTCGCCCCCTGTGGTCCGGGGGTGGAGCGTATTTCCGACGAGGTGGCTGAGCTGTTCCCCGATGCGCGCGTCTCGCTGCTGGCCAGCGACATGTTCCAGGGCTTCGGCGGGCGCGGCATGGCCCTGCAGGAGGCAATCCGACAGGTGCGCGACCATGAGGTCGATATCGTGATCGGCACCCAGATCATCGCCAAGGGCCATCATTTTCCAATGCTGACCCTGGTCGGCGTCGTCGATGCGGACTTGGGTCTAACCGGCGGCGATCTGCGCGCCTCGGAACGCACCTATCAGCTTCTCCACCAGGTGGCGGGCCGGGCAGGGCGGGCTGAGCGGCCGGGGCGGGTGTTGCTGCAAACCTATATGCCGGAGCATCGGGTGATGCAGGCGCTGGCCGACGATCAGCGTGATGCGTTTCTGGCGGTCGAATCCGAGGAACGCCGCGCCGCCGCCATGCCGCCTTTCGCCCGGCTGGCCGCCCTGATCGTCTCCGGCCCGGATACGGCCGAGGTCGGCCAGGCGGCGCGCGAACTGGCGCGCGCCGCGCCCAGGAGCGACGGCATCGTGGTGCTGGGACCCGCGCCCGCGCCGCTCGCCATGCTGCGCGGGCTTCACCGCGAGCGGCTATTGCTCAAGGCGCGCCGTGACGTGCCGGTTCAGCCGCTGATGGCCGAATGGCTGGGCCGCGTCCGTGTTCCCGCCAACGTCCGCATCCAGGTCGATATCGACCCTTATAGCTTCCTGTAGTGCGGCAATTTCGCTATGAGCCGCTGATGGATAGCGAACATGGACCGGACCGCCGGATCGACATCGCCTGGACCGATCCGTCGGTCCTCTATGCCGCTCATGAGCAGATGACCTCGATCGACCTGTTTCGCGCGGTCTGCGACGGGAAGGTACCGATCGAACCCTGCATGGCACTCCTGGGCGCCAAATTGACCGCGGTCGAACCGGGCGAGGTCACGATGACCCTCGATCCGGCCGAGCATCATTACGATCACAGCGGAACGGTGCAGGCCGGGATACTGGCGGCGCTGACCGATACAGCCGCCGGCTATGCCATCCACACAAAGGCCGCGCTCGGTATCCGCTGCGCGACGTTGGAATTGCAGGTCAGCCTGCTGGAGCCCATCACGATTAGATCCGGCAGGATCTCTTGTGTCGGCCGGGCAATCAGCATCGGCGCCCGCACGGCGACCGCCGAAGCCCACATATTCGATTCGGCCGGCCGGCTTTGCACTACGATGAGCACGAGCTTTATCGTCTTGCTCCCAGCCGGCGGTTAAAACCTACGCGATCCGTCATATAGGGATGAGTTATGCCTGACCTCGCCAAGCACAATCGCCAACACATCGTAACCTGGGCCGACCCGGCTCTGCTGCAGGATGTCGAGAAGAAACTGCCCTGGATCGATATTCTGCGCAGCATGGTCGCGGGCGAGATGCCGCTGCCGCCGTCGTTCGAACTGCAGGGATTCAGGCCGATTTCGGTTGAGCCGGGGAAGATGGTGTTCGCGCTCGACCCGGCGGAGCAGCATTACAATTTGATCGCCTGCGTCCATGGCGGTATCTTGAGTGCCTTGTGCGATACCGCCGCCGGCCTCGCCGTACACTCGCGCCTACCGTTCGGTAAAACCTGTACGACCCTAGAACTGCATGTCAACTTCATCCGCGCCGTCAGCACGGCGAGTGGGCGAGCGACCTGCGTTGGCAAGGTCATCCATCTGGGCGCGCGCACGGCAACCGCCGAGGCGCGAATCACCGATTCGCAAGGCCGCCTTTGCGCCCATATGGGCACGACGCTGATGGTGATGGATATTCCGAAGGAGGCGTGAGCTCGCGCCTCAGAGCGTGGTAGCGCGATTGAGCGCGCGGCGGCCGCGATATTCGACGATCACCTTGCGGGGCGGCTCAGACGGCATGCGTGCCGGGAAGAGCTCGGCCGAGCTCTGCATCGGCCGTTCTGTCGGACGACGCGCGCCTTGCTTCTTCTCGCCTTTGACCGGCGGCTTGGCGCGCTTTAGCTTCAGCTTCTGGCCGCCCAGCTGATAACCTTGCAATGCCTCGATCGCCTTATCGGCGACCTTATCCGGCGCCAGGGAAACGATGCCGAGGCGCAGATGCCCGCCTGTGGATGGAATTGACTTGATATGCGCGCCCAGAACCAACCCGAAATCGTCGAACAATTCGGCCAGCTCGGCCGCCGAGGTGCTCGGCGGGAAATTGATGATGTGAATATTGCCCTGAAAATTTGTCGGTCGCATGGTCCGCTCCGTAATTAGGGTGAAGCTTATGCTGCAACGCAGCACACTGCAAATGCGGTATGCTCATATCTGACCCGCAGCGCCGCTATGACGCAGGGACACTCCGCAGCCGCCGAACTTCGATCAATTGCCAAATTATCAGGACAGGAATGCCGATCGCTATGTCTCTGGCGCGCCGCAGCAGAGACACTCCTAGGGCGATTTCCGGTGCCACGCCGAATAGCGCTCCCAGGCCGACATAGCCCGCTTCCTGCACGCCGGCATAGCCGGGAATCAGTACGGCCGTGGCCATGACGATGTGAAGCAACCCTTCGATCGCGAGGGCACCCATTAGGTCCAGGTCCGATCCCAACAGCCGGAAAGCAATCCAATTGCCCAAGCCTTTTCCAAACCATCCCAGCACATGTACGGCCGTGCACAGCGCGAGGCGCGTGCCGTCACCATACCTTGCCGCCAATTCAACCGCTGAAATCCCATCCGGTTCCGCATCGCCGAACCATTGGCCCAAAAGTCTTTTGCCCAGCTTGACGAACAAGGGGGCGATACCGCGCTGAAGCCGCAGCACGGCGACAGTGGCAACGAGCGCGATGCCAAGCCCGATTTCGGCCGGCCGCACGACCGCCTCATCCGAGGTGCGTCCCAGCAGGATCATCAGACCCCCGAGGGCGAAGATGATTTCGGCGGCGAATTCGGCTGTCAAATCGACCACAGTGGAGATTGCCGCGATCGGCCACGAGATTCCATGCAGCGTAACCCATCGGGCTCCGATCACGAATCCCCCGACCGGTGAGAATGGCAGACAACTCGCCGCCGAATCCCGCACCATTCGTCCCCAGACGAATATCGCGAGCGGTCGCCCGTTGGTCACCGGGGCGACAATCCGCCAAGCCACACCGAGGATCATCATTACGACGATTTGCCAGGTGCAAAACAGAGCGAAACCATTGATGCCGGCCGACAACATGGCGCTTGCCACACGATCGAATCCGAACCAGCCAACCAGCAAAGTCGCCGCCGTCACGCCTAGGAAAGCGAGCGCCATCGAGAGCAGTTTGAAATTCTTCATATTAAGAACAGGAATTCCGGGATATTGTTGGTAGGGCTAACGAGGGTAGCGCAGACTACCGCCAGTCACGACCTATTGCTAACGGGATACCTAAAATCAAATGACCGATCCCTACTGTCTGTCAGCCGACCGGTGACCATACTCGCCGATCTTCTGGCGTTGCTCGCTTGCCTGGGGCTGGTGCAATGCCTCATGGGCGTGATCGTGGTTCGCCGCTTCGCGGCGCGTAGCGACAACAGGCGGCCGCTGGAATTTCCTCCAGTAACGATCTTGAAGCCGCTCTGCGGCGATGAGCCTTTGCTCGAAGAGGCTCTCGTCTCCTGTTTCCAGCAGGACTACCCCGAATTTCAGATAGTGTTCGGCATCCAGGACCCCAAGGATCCAGCTTTAGCCATTTTGCGGCGTGTTCAGGACCGCTTTCCGAATCGCGATATCGCCGTTGTCATCGATCCCACGCCCCACGGGCCCAATCGCAAAGTTGCCAACCTGATCAACATGCTGCCGTCGGCAAAGCATGAGGTCCTTGTGATTTCCGACAGCGATCTGCATTTGCCGCTCAACTATCTCGAGCGGCTGGTCGCGGCCCTCGAAAAGCCTGGTACTGGGCTTGTCACCTCGCTCTATATCGGTCTGCCCCCGATGAAAAAGGGCTGGGCGGCGCGAATGGGTTCCACACAGATCACACATGGTTTTCTGCCCGGCGTTCTACTGTCACGGGCGCTCGGCCGCGAGGATTGCCTTGGCAGCACCGCGATGCTGCGACGGGATACGCTGGAGCGGACGGGCGGGTTGCGGGCGCTGGTCCAACTGCTTGCCGAGGATAATGTGCTCGGACAGCGCGTGCGCAATCTGGGACTTTCGGTCGCACTGGCAGACACGGTACCCTCGGCGACGGTGCCCGAGCCGAGTCTGCGGACACTGTGGCAGCATGAGATCCGCTGGACCAGCACGATCAGGGCGCTGGCGCCGGTCTCGCTGTGCGGTTCGACCCTGCAATATCCGCTTTTCTGGGCAATGCTCGCGCTGGCGCTGTCGGGTGGCACTCAGTGGACTTTGACCCTATTCGCCGCTGCCTGGGCCGTTCGCGCCACGGCGACCGCTATGATCGATACGGCCTTGCGCCCAATGGTGGGCCGCCCCGCCTTCGCGACGCCGTTCTGGATGCTGCCGCTGCGCGACGTTCTATCAATCGCGGAAATTGCCACCAGCTTCGGCGTCGATGAGGTCGTGTGGCGGGGTCACAAGATGGGGACGAACAGCGACGCGAGAATACTCCCGATGCCCGGCTTGGCGAACATGGATCCGGCGGTGCCGGAGATCAGTTCCGCCGGAGGTTAGCGCCGAAGGTTAGCGTTGACTGGCTTCGGTACTACGGCTAGCAGCGCCGGAATGAAAGTCAGGCTGGCGATCAAGGTGCAGCCAAGGCTGATCAGCAGTAGCAGACCCATGCTTGCGGTACCCGGATGGGCTGAGAGAGCCAGCGATCCGAAGGCCGTCCCCGTGGTCAGTGCCGAGAACACGATCGCCCGGGCGGTTGCTGAACCCAAAATCGAATTCTGTCCGGCGCGCCAGTTCATCACGAAGTAGATATTGAACGACACACCGACGCCCAGCAGCAGTGGCAGCGCTATGATATTGGCAAAATTGAGTGGAACTGGCGCCAGTACCGCCACCAGAACGGTCAGTAATGCCGACAGCAGCAGGGGCGCCAACACCAGGGCCACATCCAGAGGTCGCCGCAGGGCGACGAACAGGATTACGGCGATCGCCGCCAGCGCCGTAAGCGCGGCTGACCGAAAGGCGCCGATGATCGTATCGGCAGTCTGGACGATGATGACGGCGGCGCCGCCGGCTTCCGGTGCGACTGGCACCACCTGATCGGCAAACCGACGCAACCCGGCACTGTCGCGTGCTTCTGCCTTGGGCAAAAGCTGCACCCGCGCCCGTCCATCCGGCAATACCCAGTCGCGGGCGATCTCGGCCGGTACATCCGTCAGCGTGACCGCTTTGGCATCCAGCAGGGTACGCAGTTGCGCAATTTGCTGGGGCAGAAAACGGCTTAGCGCCCGATTAACGTTCAGCAGAACAGCATCATCCGCGGTGAAAAGCTTGGCAAGATCGGCAGCGATCGCCACCAGCGGATGGTCGGACGGCAATCTGGCCAGCGCCGGCTTGATCTTCTTCAAGGCAGCGGCCGCAGCGGTGCGTATCTGTTCGGCTGTGGGCGGCGTGGCTTGCTTGGGCGC
>JAQGIF010000371.1 GCA_028291345.1 Rhodospirillales bacterium
GATCGTCAGGAATTCCGGATCCTGCTCGTGTACTTTTTCGTCAAAGTAGATCAAGCCGCAGACATTTTTGAACTCTCCGATCGTGCCGGTCGCCTGAACCTCCTCGGAAATCTGATATTGGCGCTGATGGTCGCAGCTGTTGCTCGGAAAGCTCGGCGTGTTGCCTGGGCATAATGTCCTGAACGGCGATACCGGCTGGATGGTCACGCCGCCCGCGCCGAATACCGGCCCGAGCAGCATGCCCTGAGCCGACTGGTCGAAGTGGGAGTCATCGGCGAAGGAACGGTACGCCGAGATCGATTTCAGACGCAGGGCATCGCTGAAATCATAATCGATCGTCAGCGCGTGACCATAGATTTCGTCGTGATTCGGCGGGTTGACGTCGTATACCGCGTCGCTGCTGAGGCGCGTGGGCGAGATCACCAGGGGCGCCCCTCCGAACAACGGCGAGGCGCTGAAGAACGCCTTGTCCACCGGCGACGCAACGGTCAGCGCCGCCTCCTGGGCCTGGTCGTCCTCGGTCGTATAATCGATATGGTAGTCGAAGCTGAGATTGTCCGTCAGATCGCCGTGCAGGGCGAAATAGAAGGAATCGGACACGACCGAGCCGGGACCGTTATCATCCGACGTCAACACATTGCGGATATATCCATCATTCTGGTGGTGCGAATAGGCAAGCAGCGCCTTAAGCCCGGTATTGCCGATGAGACCGGTATCGAACTCGGTCCGCGACCGAAAATCTCCGTAGCTGCCGAAACTCGTCTTTTCTTCGATCGAGAAGTCGTCGGACGGCCCCTTCGTGATGAAGTTGATCGCGCCGCCGGTCGTATTGCGGCCGAACAAAGTGCCCTGCGGGCCACGCAAGACCTCAACCCGCTGCAGATCGACGAGATCAAAGAGGCTGCCCATCGCGCGGCCGTTATAGACGCCATCGATATAGAGCGCGATCGGGGCATCGTTGGTGAGCGAGACGTCCGCCTGATTGACGCCGCGAATGGTTACGAAAACCGATGTCCCATATGCCGCCCCTTGCGTGATGTTGAGATTTGGGACGAGGCCGTTCAGCCCGGCGGCGGTCGTGACGTTCTGCGCCTCGAGCTTGGTTGCCGTCAGCGCGGTCACCGAAAGCGGTGCGGTCTGCAGCTTCTCCTCGGTCTTTCGCGCGGTGACGACGATTTCCTCAAGCTGGCCGGCGCCGTTCGTCGCCGTCGCCTGGGCCGCCTCCTGAGCCATTGCGGAATGAAGCGATGATAGGGCGCAAAGCGCCGACCCGGAGCACAACGCCGCGAAAACGAGTGACCTCACTGTTAAGCCCTCCCCTGTATCGTCTTGTGGCGCAAGTCCGATTTTGTTTTATAAGTCTTCAGTCTTTTAGTTTTATAAGTCTTAAGTCTATTGAGTCTCGTATTCGGGCAGGGTCAATTCCTATTATGGAATGGTCGGGCACCGGCCTTAAAAGGGTTCAATTCCCGGACCCGAAGGCAAATCCTCCGTTGGGGATCGGGCGCTGCCACGACACGGCTCTAGCGCGGAAAGCCGGAGCAGCGATCCAAGCCGGATAGGCCGCTATACGGTCCTGAAGTAGGTCAAAACGAGGGCTTTCCATCAATCTGCGCGGCCGGTTCCCTTTTTGGCCGTGCGAAGCGGCGCGAAAGATCGGATGTTCATCCCAAGCATCGACAGGATGCGGAAGAATGACCGTTGGGCGGAAGGTGTCTCTTAACGAATCGTCCTGGGCCGTGGTCCGGAATGCCGAGCGCGCTTCGTTCCGAGCGACCTGGAATGGGGAAGTATCCTACTCCCGGGAATACCGCTTGCGTGGAGGGCTCGACCATATCCGCGAGCTTCCATGAGAAGAACGACCGCAATCGATGATCGTCCGAAAGGAAGAGCACGGATGTCGAAGATCATGGTCAGACCGGGATTGATGGCCGCCGCGCTGGCGATCGCCTGTACCGCCGCCGGCGTCGCCCAGGGGCTGGAAGGTACGGACCCGTTCGCCGCCCAGTCGGAGCGCGGCGAGAAACTCTATGCGGCCCGGTGCGCCGCCTGTCACGGCGCGAATCTCGAAGGCGGGATCGGATTCGATCTTGTCGGTATCGGGCCGGCCTATCGATGGATCGGGCAGAACGCCGAGGATCTGTACCAGCGCGTCATGGCGATGCCGAAGGGGGCGCCACAAAGCCTTCCCACGCAAGATTATGTCGATCTCACTGCGTTCATCATCGCCCGCAACGGCGGCAAATCCAGCGCAGCCCTGGCGGCCGACCCCGCATCCTTGCGGCAGGTGCCGATCGGGATCGTCGAGGCCGGCCTCGCCAAGCCGCGCCTCACAATGCGCAACGACATCAGCAAGGCGATCGGCGGCGGTCCCAATCAGGACGAGCTCAATCTGGCGGACAAAACGGACGATGGATGGCTTCAGCCCAATCGCGATTATACCGGGCATCGCTTCGCCGATATAGGAAAGATCGACCGAACGAATGTGCGGTCGCTGCGTCCGGCCTGTCTGTACCAGGCCGGCGACGTCAGCCCATTCGCGACAAGCCCCCTGGTTTATCGCGGCGCGCTGTTCTTTACGACGCGCTATTCGGCGATATCGATCGATGCGGTGACCTGCAGGCTGAACTGGCGCTATGACCGGCCGTCGCGTGTGCCGGTGGGCTACGGACTCAAGATAAATCGCGGCGCGGCGATCAAGGACGGCAAGCTGGTTTTCGGCACCCATGACGGCTTCCTGGTGGCGCTCGACGCCGGCACCGGCAAGACAGTGTGGGAACGCGACGTGGTGAATCCCAAGGAAAATCAGGGGGGCTTCACGATGCCGCCGGTGATCTTCGAGGATCTCGTCATCATCGGGCCGGCGGGCTCGGAGCTGGGCGCCCGCGGATGGATCGGAGCGTTTCGCCTCTCGACCGGAGAGCCGGTCTGGCGGTTCAATACGATACCCGACGACGACGAGCCGGGCGCCGATAGCTGGCCCAACCACTCCGTCCGCGACCATGGCGGCGGCACGGTATGGGGCGCCGTCACCGTCGATGCGGCGAAAGGGCTGATATTCGTCCCCGTCTCAAATCCGGCCCCGGCCTTCACCGGCGTGCAGCGGGCCGGGGCCAACCTCTACACTTCTTCGATGGTCGTGCTCGATATCCATACGGGCAAGCTCGCCTGGTATTACCAAGTGTCGCCGCACGACACCCACGACTATGACGTTACGCATGCCGGGCCGCAATTCTCGGCGACGGTCGATGGAAAGCGTCGGGACCTGGTGGTCGTGGCGGGCAAGGAAGGCCTGATGCAGGTGATGGACCGCGACACCCATAAGCCCCTCTACGCGGTGCAAATCGTGAAACGCCAGAACACCGAGGTGCCATGGACCGCCGTCGATATGTCGGAAACCGGGGCGAAGGTCTGTCCGGGGTCGTTCGGGGGCATCGAGTGGGACGGGCCGGCATTCAATCCCGGCACCAACATGCTCTATGTGCCGTCCGTGGAATGGTGCGGGACCACGACCCAGCCGGTCGACCAGTCGCGCGGCTTCCTGACGGCGACGGATGCTTCGACCGGGGCGATCAAGTGGCGGTATGAGTCGCAACGCCCCATGCTGGCCGCGGTGACGACGACATCCAGCGGCCTGGTCTTTACCGGGGAGCTGACTGGCGACTTCCTGGCGCTCGACGCGGCGACCGGCAAGATACTCCTGCGATATAATCTGGGTGGGCCATTGCTGGGCGGCATCGTCACGTACCGGATCGACGACGTGCAATACGTCGCCGCGACTACCGGCTCGGCGAGCAATTTCTGGCAGGCCGATCCCGCCTCGTCGACCATCGTGGTGTTTGCTTTGCCAAAGCCGTAGTGGCTATTCACGCGGATCCTGGCCGCATCACGGGGACATGCAGGCATTTCAGGCGAATCTGGCGATCAGCTCGCGGACCAGGAAATCCCGGCCCCTGCGGGCCAGGACCTCCAGGCGCGACATATTGCTGTAAAGCGTCATATGCGACGTGTCCTCGCAGACGAACAATTCTTTCCGGGGCGTCGCGATCCGGTTGAAGATTTCGATTTCCTTTTCCCAAAGCGTGATGTCGTCGCCCTCTGCCACAGCCATGAGCACCGGCTTGTTGAGAATCCGGGTCACATAGGGCGACACGTCGTAGTTCATCAGCAGCTCGGTGGAGGCGATCGTGTTGCGATGCTCCTGGTTGGGCGCGACGGTATCCTTGAACTTGTTGAACGCCGTGGTGACTTCCGGGAACGGCCAGGTGGTCACCTCGTCCGAGGGATTCTCGGTCGACATCGGCATATAGCCGAACGCGCCGCTCGCCTGCCGGGTGCGCCGGTCTTCCAGGAGGAGGTCCTGAAGATCGCGGAAGGCCAGCGCGCTGTGCACCTGCTTCATCGTCAGATAGCCATCGACGACCGGAATGTTCGATATGATGCATTTCACGCGGGAATCGATGGCGCCGACCACGAGAACATGACCGCCGCTATAGGAGATACCCCATAGGCCGATCCGTTTGCCGTCGATCTCGGCCAGCGTTTCGGCGAAGGAGATGGCGTTGCGGCGGTCATCGGGAGCACAGGCAGGATTTCCAGGCGTTCCGGCAGTTTCTGGCGCGCCAGGCCGGCATCTTCCAGAAACTGGGTGAGTTCGCTCAGCGTCGGCTTCGCTCCAGGATTGGGCACGACGAAGACGGACATTTTTTCACCCATGCCCGGATCGGGCACGGCGACGATCGCCGCCTGGGCCACCATGCCGTGCCCGTGAAGCAGGTCTTCCACCTGCTTGGCGCTGATCTTCTCGCCGCCGCGGTTGATGATGTCCTTGTTCCGGCCGCAGATCGTCACCGCCCCCCGCTCGTCGATGGAAGCGAGGTCGCCGGTGCGGAAATAGCCGTCCTCGGTGAAGGCGCCGGCATTGAGGGAGGGATCGGAATAGCCCACGAACAGCTCCGGCCCTTTGATCAGAAGTTCACCGATCCCGTCGCCGACATCGTCGAGCCGGAAGGATACGGGCCCGATCGGTATCCCATCGGTATCCGCCGCGATGGCGGCGGCGTCGCCCGGCCTCGCGCTGCAAAAGGTCGGGAATTCCGACGAGCCGTAGATTCGCGAAACCTCGCTTCCCATCACGGCGCGGGCACGACGGACGAGAGCGGGCGGAACGTCGGCGCCGCCGCAGAGAAAGACGCGCAGCGAGGACACGGATTTCCGCGCTTCATAGGCATCCGCCAGCGAACGCAGGAAGGGCGTCGCGGCCATCGAAGCGGCAGCGATCCGCTTCGATGCGCTCCAGCCCGGTGTCCGCGTCCCAGATATCCAGATATACCGCGGCGGCGCCCAGCATCGGCGGCATGAGCACGCCGAAGAGAAAGCCGGTGATATGGGTGAGGGGCGAGGGCATGAAGACGGTGTCGTCGGC
>JAQGIF010000386.1 GCA_028291345.1 Rhodospirillales bacterium
GGTCCGAATATGCATTGATACGGAGGGTCTCGGGTGCAGGGGCACATATAGACTCTCGTGGAAAGAAGAGGCGGAGCTGCTGTCCTACCTCATGAAGCGCCTCTTTGCTGCGGCACCGCCTGATCATCCTCGTCCGATAGGACAGGCCCGATCCGCGATGGCTAGGACAGCCGATCAGCGCGGCTAGCACAGCCGGTTTTTACATTTCGCGCACGACACTTGGATGAAAGCATGCACGAAATAACGAGCGAATATCCGGGGGAGGCTGATGCCAGCTGTTTTTGTAGAATTCACGATGGGCGATGGAAAAGCAAAGATAATGATTAGAGCAGCTTCGGTTACGAGCTACTTCGATCTATCAGTTTTGGCTCTCGATAAGGGGGCAGAGCCCAACGCCAACACCCGCGTGACGTTTGGCTCAGGCCACCAAGATGTGGCCGAAACGGTCCCCCAAGTCACCAAACTCTTAGCTTAGCGGCGACCGTTTCGGCCAGTTCGCCGTTCTTGCCGCTCTTTCGGCTGCGGCAAGAAGGGGGAGTTTTGCGTTTCAAGCCATGACCATGAGTTCGAGCCGTCGCCGTTCGTTCGGATCGAAAGGCCGAGTGCGGGCATCGGCTTCAGGTGCAGGGCGCTGAGCGATGCGGCAAAACCGCGTCCATCATCTTCGTCATCGGGAGGATCGTAGCCGAGACAGGCCTTCTGCGGGGTCCAGTAGACCTCACGCTAAGTGTTGGCTTGGCTAATCTATTCATGCGTATGTCCTCAGCCGCTGGCCCTTCAGCCGCCTTGACTTGGTGGCTATGACTCCAATTCGGCCGGGGTGACGGCCACCCGGTATTCTCGAAGGGATAGGAGGTGTGAGCCATAAAACATTTACCGGAGCGAGGGCGGTTAGCTGTGAAGAAAGACGATGCTCGACCTCGTCATGATACACGGCCTGATGCCTGGGTATTGGCGCCGGCGCGCGGCATCAATCTTCTGGTGGGTGTGGCAACCGACCGCAGGCTAAACCGTTGGGTAGAATTTTCTAACAGGGGGACTATATTGGGAGGTGGATGCCGGCGCTGACACCGGCACCCTCCCTTAGACTGAGCTCGGCCCTTCTGGTGCTGGGCTCTTTTTTTGACCGTGTCAGTGGCTCGTCACTGAATGTATTGCCTGCGGTCCGGACGTCTAGTTCAATTCCGCGCACGCAGACCGTATTCCTCGTTGTGTTGCATTTTGGCATCAGCTGAAAGGCTGGCGATTGGGCCGCCTAGCCAAACGCTTACTCGGTATCCATCAAATCGCCAGCTGGGCGCAAATCTCCCGCGCCGAACGTGCGCGCATCATGGCCGATGCTCCCAATCGCGAGGCGCCGTGAGTCGGGCAACGGGGTGCTTTATGTGGATGACGGTCCGATACCGCTGGTTCACTGATTACTGGGTGCGGATCGCAACGCTGGTCGATCCGCAGATTGCACCGCCGGCCATTCTTGAAACCCACGAAGATGCGGGTGGTCGCCGGCGCGAATGAAATCGCCCCTGTCCCCGTCGCGAAAATCGAGAAAGTCGGCGTCTCGTTGGCGTGGCGCTAGGCGTGCCCAAGCAGGCAGCGGTGCTGGGATTGGTCGGACATATCTTCAGTGTGACCGGGATCGTTGCCGATCCAGTGTCGACTGACGCATTGACCGAACCTGCCGCCCCGACGTTGGCGGTCGCCACCGCGAATGCGTTAGAACCCGATGTGCCGGCGATGTCCAAGATGCCGTCGCCGCTGGGCATTGCGCTGAGCGCGATAACATCGGGCGTTGCCACGTATGAGGAAGACAGAAGCAAGGTATTCAGGCCGGTAACCGGCACCGCCGGATCGACGTTCTTACAGTCGAAACTCGGTACGACATCTGTCGGGCTGACTGCGGCATTGGCTTGATATGACGTGTAAAAGCTTTGCGATGCGCCAGCATTCAACGCGACCGGCGTGTTCGGCGAGCCGATTGCGGCGTTGGTTGAAGGATCTGTCGTTTGGTCGCTGAAGTGTCCGGGAACAGTGGTCAGCGGTAGGATTCGACAGTTAGTGAGCGCACTCGCGCCGCCATTGATTATTGTCGCGAAAGCGGTCGCCGTGTGTCCCACCTGGATCGATCTGCTCGACGGCAGCACGGCGGCAACCAATGGCGTGCGGCTGGCTCGTACGGTGAGGCGGCCAATTTTACTGATCTTCGTTTCGGTAAACCAATTATTGCAGTCCGGCCCCCCGATCAATGCGAGGGCGCCGGCAGCAGGAGTAGGAATGGCGAACTCCGTATAATTAGGCGTGCCGCTGGCGCTCGCGCCGACTCGCTCGATCTTGTTCGCGACGAGTTCCAGCAGCCAAAGCGCGCCGTCCGGACCGATTCCGACTACGCTGAAATAAAGCCTGCCATCCGGCGATGGCGACAGATAATCGATCGCGACCGCCGTATCGGGGTTGGGGTATTTTGTAATAAAACCAAAGGGCGTGATTTTTCCGATCTTGTTTTTGTTCGATTCGGTGAACCAGATATTTCCGTCCGAGGCCGTAGCGATCGCTACTGGACCACGCGCCGCAGCTGGAATATTGAACTCCCTTACACTGCCCGTCGTTGTAATTCGTCCGATCTTATTGCCAAAGAGTTCGGTGAACCAAAGAGCGCCATCCGGTCCGGCGGTGATGAGGGCGGGACCTGCCCCGATCGCCGGCACGAAAAATTCCGTGATGGTGCCACTCGTCGTGATCCGGCCAATTTTCCCAGCCGCTCTTTCCGTAAGCCAAATCGCGCCATCCGATCCGACCGCCAAACCGGCAGGGCCGCTTTTCCGAGTTGGGATCGGAAACTCCGTAATTTTGCCTGAGATCGTAATTCGGCCGATCTTGTTGCCCGACGTCTCGCTAAACCATAGTGCACCGTCGGGCCCGTTTATGATAAATCCCGGTTCGCTGCCTGTCGCCGGAAGTACGAACTCGGTGATCGTTTGACCCGCGGCGGGCGGCGCGAAGCCCGGAACAGAGATGCTTATAGCGAGCGCCAAGCTCAACGAAGCATGCCGGCAACGGGTACTTAGCATTGGCGGCATATCCCTATGTTCTAAGGTTGCTTCGGTGAGTTATTCTGACTGGTATTTTGATTACTTACCTTAACTGTTTGTCGTTAACCTTAGAGGTTAATCCTTTTTTAGGGACGACCGCTTCCCAGACTACTGTTATGTGTCCCCCGACAACCAGTGTAAGCGTCGATCGAGGGTATTTCACGGCCGGCGTAGGAAGCGCCGCGCTTCGTGAGCGCCGGATCACCATCGGAATGAAGCACCGCCCTCGAGGCCACCATGCCGGAAAGAATCGATCCAATCTGTGCAGGTGATAAGCTATCGATCGGCGCGAGCCTCACCCGGCCAGACCGGGTCGGCCCGGTGAAATTTGCTTGGTCTTCTCCATCGCGACAAGCGTCGTCGGCGCTTCGCTTCCTCGGCCTGGAAAATTGTAGTTCTGCTTTCCGACCGGCCCATGGCGACAGATGTTACGCTTCTTTGAATCCCCTGCCACTGCACGGTATCAATCTCGACGGTTCCGCTGAGTTGCTCATCAGAAGGCGATCGCATCAGAAAACGTATGGCGTGAGCTATGATCGACGCGCTCGCCTGGTCGATACCAATTTGGCGGGCGAGCATGATCGATGAGATCCCCTTGCTCGACATCAGCGCCACGTAAATTGGATCGAGCCAGCGGCGTACGTTCAGGCTGTCCCTATTTATTGATTGTGGTATCGTCTCATGTGCTACATCTGACGCAGGGCTCGACAGGGAGATAGAATAATGTCGAAATTCTGGACCACTTTAGTCGTCGTCACGCTCGCGGTTGTTTTTGCGGCGCCACAGTCTGTATCGGCCCGTACTTCACCCGGCGGCCGCGCGTGCCAAACAATTACCAACGATCAAGTGGAGGCTTTGTTCGTTCGATGGAACAAGTCACTTGCCACCAAGAACCCCGATGAGGTTGTTACGAATTATGCCCCAGATGCAACGCTGCTGCCGACCGTAGAAAACGGCCCACTCGTCGGGCCAGAAGCGATACGCGGATATTTCGTTTACTTTCTGAAACAGGCCCCCGAGGGTCGGATCGACCAACGTGTCATCCATATTGGCTGCAACATTGCCTACGATATCGGTCTTTACACCTTTACGGTTGACGGTGACCAACCTGGCAGCCGGAAACAGGTGAAAGCTCGCTACACGTTCATCTACGCACCGGAGCATGGCAAGTGGCTGATCGTGCACCACCATTCCTCAGCGACGCCCAAGCCCTGACCAGGCTCCCGATCAAGATTTCTATTACGCAAAAATGAGGCCGCCCTGAGCAAGCCTGAATGCCGTTCCATCTTGTGAATTCAGTCGAGCCCGCTAGGTAAAAACCTGGCAAGCGGAACTTACGAGGCGGAAAGGTAGTTGCTCAGGCAAATCTCCAGAAAAGTCCAAATCCCATCGCCGCTGGCCGACAATTTATATACCTTCAAGGCTGCTGCGTTGGAGACTGGACGGGCGCTGGTCGAGGCGCACGATAATCGCGTTGTCGCGCATCACTCTTGCCGAGCAGGGGCCTC
>JAQGIF010000082.1 GCA_028291345.1 Rhodospirillales bacterium
TGGAAGAATTGATCTATCTCGTCCGTCATGGCCAAACCGAGTTCAATCATGCCCAGCGCCTGCAAGGCCAGCGGGATTCAACGCTAACCGAGCTTGGAGTCCAACAGGCCCGCCGCATGGGCAACCATCTGAAGCCCCTGGTCGACGACCACGAACGCTGGATCATCATCGCGAGTCCGCTCGGCCGCACCGTGCGAACCGCCGAGATCATCCGCGAGACAATCGGGCTGAAATCCGAGATCACGCTCGACCCGCGTATCCAGGAGGTTCATGTCGGCGATTGGGAGGGCTACCATCACCATGAGATCGAAGCCGCGGCCCCCGGCGCGATGAAAGAGCCTGGCTGGCTGCTGCGTGCGCCTGGCGGCGAAGGTTACGAGGATATCGCCGGCCGCATTGGCAGCTTCATCGCCGAGATCAACGAAACCGACGGCCACCGGCGAATCCTGGTGTCGCACGGCATCGCTGGTCGCATCCTGCGCGCGCTCTATTGCGGCGTGCCTCCCGATCAGATTTGGGCCGGCAAGCCGCCACCACAGGATGCGGTCTTCCACCTGTCCGGCGGCAAGATCGTCCGGATCGACGAACGAGACGCGGCATGACTGAAAGCCTGTGGCCGGAACCCGCCAAAGGTCCGTGGGGGGAATTCCTCTCGGGGTTGAAGGTGCTCGACCTGTCGCGCCACCTGCCGGGGCCACTCTCTTCGCTGCTGCTCGTCGATCTCGGGGCATCGGTATTGAAGATCGAACCCCCGGCCGGCGACGAGATGCGGGTCATCGGGCCGATCGGCGCGCGCGGACAATCGATCTATTTCGAGGCGGTAAACGCCGGTAAGGTCAGCCTCAAGCTCGATCTGCGCGCCGAAACCGACAAGGCGCGTTTCCTGGAGTTGGTCGATCAGGCCGATCTTCTGCTCGAGTCCTTCCGGCCCGGCACGTTGGAGAGATTGGGGCTGGGTCACAAGACCTTGCTCGAGCGCAACCCGCGCCTGATCTATTGCGGCCTGTCGGGCTTCGGCAATACCGGCCCGCGCCGCAATCAGGCGGGTCACGACAACAACTATCTGTCGTTGAATGGCGCGCTTGCCGGAACAGGTTTGGCAGACCTTCCGGTGTTTTTCGACCCGCCGGTGGCCGACGTGACAGGCAGCATGATGGCAACCATCGCCATGCTGGGCGCGGTCAATAAGAGGACGCGCGACGGCAAAGGTTGTTTCCTGGACTTGGCTTTGGCCGATTCGGTAATGCCGCTGATCAGCTTTCCTCTGGCCGGGCTCGATGCCGGGCGTGGCGCGCCGGTGCGCGAAGCTGAGCTACTGAATGGCGGCGCAGCGCGCTATCGCGTCTATCGCTGCGCCGACAACCGGTTCGTGACCCTGGGTGCGATCGAGCCCAAATTCTGGGCGGCCTTCTGCAATGCCGCCGGTCGCCCCGACTGGATCGCCCGCGATGATGAACCCCTGCCCCAGGCCGGCCTGATTGCGGAGTTGAACGCCTACTTCGCCGGCCTGACCCAGGCCCAGGCGATCGCCCAGCTGGAACCTGCCGATTGCTGCCTCGCCCCGGTGCTGAGCCTTGACGAAGCGGTGGAGACCGAACAGCTCAAGGCACGCGGTCTGGTCCGGCGCGGATCGGATGGACACTGGCAGGCCTTGTTTCCCGGCCAGGTCGATGGCGAAGCGCCGGCCGTGCGGCCGCCCTGGCGGGAGATCGAGGACTAGTCCGCCTGCCACACGATTGGACAGGCGGGATGATCCATGAGATCGCCCTGCCGCACCTCCTCATGGTGCGGCTTACGCGGCGCGCCTTTGCGAAAATAATAGCGAGCGTCATCGCCGCAGTAGCGGACCGATATGGCGCGGCGGCGAATATGAGTGGAGGCGTTTCCGTCGGCCCCGTGGATCGTGCGTGCATGATGCACGGTGATGTCGCCCGGCTCGGTGGCGAAGCTCACTACCTCATGCCCCCTACGATCCTTATGAAAGTTGGGTACATTCTCGCCCTCTGTATCGGGCATCGCCAACTCGGTGATGAAGAAATTGGGGCGATATTGCGTCTTCCATAGATGGCTTCCGCGGATGAACTTGAGCGCGCCCGTCTCCACCGTCACGGGGTCGAGCGGCATCCAGGTAGTGCAGATTTGGTGCCCCTCGGCATGGAAATAGGCGATATCCTGGTGAAAGGCGGTCTTTTCGAGCGTACCCGGCTCCTTCACCAGGATGCTGTCTTCATAGAGGTTGATCTTTCGGGATCTGAGCAGGCGCGCGGCGATCGGGACCAGTGGCGAAAGCTGGGCGAGATCGCGAAAGGCCGGCCGGGTCTGCCAGTGGTCAGTGCCGCTATAGAAGCGGCCACGGCGCTCCCCGATATCGGTCAGCACCTCCGCACCGGCTTGCCGCGCAATCTCGCCGCCATAGGCGGTGAAGTCCAGGCAGTCGGGCGACCGCAGCCAATCTTCCAGCGCCTCAGCGACACTGTCGCGCCAGGATTGCGGAATCACCCCGCGCAAACACACCGCGCCGTCACGCCAGAATGTTGCGACGTCCTCATCGCTCACATTCACTGCGGAAAATGATTCGCCCCCCATGCCTCCCCCTAACGGCGCTTGCACCCGGTTTCCAGATTGCGTCACTATCAAGCGCCCATCTCCGGCCCAGGACAACTCCGCAATATTGTTT
>JAQGIF010000014.1 GCA_028291345.1 Rhodospirillales bacterium
GCAGATCCGCGCCCTCACGCGCGAAAGCGAGCGCTACGGCCCTGCCGATGCCGGAATCACCGCCGGTGATGATGGCTTTCTTGCCTGCCAGCCGGCCCGATCCGCGATAGCTGTTTTCGCCATGGTCGGGACGTGGCTTCATGGCGTCAGTGCTGCCGGGCACTGGCTGCTGCTGAGGTTCGAACGGTGGGGTCGGGAAGCTATTCGGCATCGAGTCCTCCGGGAGGGGAATTTAAGGGCGCAGGGATGTCAAAGCCGGCTCCTGCTTCAGCGAGCGTTCGATCTGGTGACGCCCTGCGCCAACGCACTTCGCCTGATCGAGTTCCGGCTCCTGTACATCGACCGGCAAGGCCGCCTGGGCGACACCGCGCTGCGCGAGCGCAGCGTTGAAGCCCATGACTTCGCCCTTTCCATCAGCGTTCGCTTGAACGCAAACGGTCCCCATGGGTTGCCGTTCCCAAAATTCTCGATCGGTGAAGGTGACCGTTCTTCACTGCTGCGATTTTGATGCTTTGTAGTAGGGCACCGGTCTTGCCTGCGCCTTATACCAAATGCTCCCTGGGTAAATTGCCAACTAACATAGATTAATCACTATGCGTTCAGCCTGCGGCTTTCTCGTTGGTGTCGTCGCCGGTGCCGGTAAGATGCGGCTAGCCCGAACTGGCGCAATGTTCCATTGGTTTGCCTTTGGCAGCTTGTGGTGGTCTCAAACGCAAATCTTTCAGGAATTGACACTTATCATTGCCGTTGTAATTCACAGTCGTATTAGTTTGATGATTACTGATTTTTGTTAATGCGGCACGATTGTTGTCGGTCGACAGTGACGGCAGGGGGAAATCTGTCATGGACCAGGATTTGCGTTCTCTGCTGCACGCACTTGAGAGAGTTGTTGCTTCCGATCATAGGTTGCGGGCTAAATTGCACGACCCGAGGCAAGTTCAGAAGGCGAGCCCGGATTGCGATGATGTCGTTTCGCGCAGGCTCGGATACGAGAACGAGGCGCGTTCCGCGCTCTCTTGATCCGATAGGGGCCGCAGCGGGCGGGAATAAGCCCGGCGCGAATGGGGTACTGGATTATCTCGAGCGACTGCGACAGGATTCTCTCAAGCATTGGTAGTGTGGAGTGATCTCAGTCGTCGTTTCGGGTTTATCCCGAGCACGACCGGACAGGTCACCGCCAGAATCTGGCGTATGGGAATTTCATCGGCGAAGGAAACAGATCGGAACACAATGGTTGTGCTGACTGAACCGCTCGGCGAGGGGTCGAAGTTAAGCTTGCTGGCAGATATCCAGCGGTTGGCCCTCTGCGGCGATGATTTGGGAGAGATACTTCAAGGCGCCATCGAACGCCTGGCAGCCGGTCTTGGTGCGAAGCAGGCTGTGATTTCATCTCCGGGTGGCGATGAATCATTGTCGATCGCCGCCAGCATAGGCGTTAAGAAGGTCAACGATCTGGACTTCGGCGCTGTCGAAGGCTGGTTCGCATCGGACGTTGCTGCCGACGGCATCCTCTATGGAACAGTCCGTCTCGATCTGGGCGAGATCGATTTGTCCGTGGACGACCGAGCTTTCGTTTCTGTGGTCAAAGGACTTCTTGCGACCGCCTTTATCCGGCTTAGCGCATCTCGCCTGTCAGCATCAATGGAAGAACCCGCGCTTTATCCCGGCGATCATCTATTGCCATCCGCAGAACTGATCCGCCGCGTCCGCAATGTTCTGTCGGTTATTCGCGTGATCGCCCGGCGCACGGCCGAAAAGAGCACATCGATCGACGACTACGCAGCGCAGCTGGACGGCAGGATCAGTGCGCTGGCGCGCGTACAGACGGCACTCGTCACCAGTTTCAGGAACAGCACTGATCTGGGCAAGCTGATCGACGACGAAATGGTGGCGCAATCGATCAAAGGAGGTCGCATGCGGGCACGAGGCCCGCGAATTCCGCTACGTCCGAGGGCTGCGGAGACGTTGGGCCTGACCGTCCATGAACTGGCCGAGAACGCCATAAAATATGGCGCGCTGTCGGCCAAGGACGGGAAGGTAGACGTGCTCTGGTGGATCGACGAGGGCACGTCACCCCGGCAATTGAGATTGGAGTGGGTGGAAACGGGCGTGCCCATCCTCAGTGCTGCCCCTCGGACAATGGGCTTTGGTCATGAGCTGATTCAGCGAACCCTTCCCTACGAACTTTTTGCCAAGACCAGTGTTGCTTTCAGGCCGGGCGGGTTCCGCTGCGAAATGGCGATCCCGCTGTCGGATCGTGTCCTCCCCTCCGACGCTCCCAGGGTTCAATAGTGCGTGAAACGGAAAAAAAAACGACGGCTACCGGCAAGTTGGCAGGATATCGCGTGCTGGTCGTTGAAGATGAATATTTCATCGCGGACGAGCTGCATCTTCTGCTGTCTCGGAATGGAGCAGAGGTGATCGGGCCGGTCTCCGACCTATCCCGGGCGCTTGCGCTGCTGACGAGTTCCTCGGTTGACTGCGCCGTTTTGGATATCGACCTGAACGGACGGGCGGTGTTTCCGCTGATTCAGGAATTGAAGGCGCGCGAACTCCCCTGGATCTATGTCAGCGGATACAACGGCGCCCTGGTGCCTGACAGCCTGCGCGGGAGCGCGCATATCGAAAAACCCATTTTGCCCGAGGCGCTGATTGCATCAGTGAGCGCCTTGGTCCGATAGGGGGGATGATGTCTTTTCCTCTTATCCGGAAGCTGGAGAATTACGTTCAACTCGCCGAAGCCGAGAAACGCTCTCTCTTGCAGGCGGATATGTTGGTTCGGGACGTCGACGCGCGGCTTGATATCGTGCGGGAACATCAGGAGATCGAGGGCGCGACGCTGCTGCTTGAGGGGTTCGCCTGCCGATACAAACTGCTGCCCGATGGCCGGCGGCAGATACTCGGCTATATGATACCTGGCGACATGTGCGATCCGCGCATATTTCTGCTCGACCGCATGGATCATGCTATCGCCACCCTATCGCGGGCGAAGATCGCGGTCTGGCCGCGTAAGGCGGTTCTCGGCCTGACGTCGATTTATCCGCGCATTACCCGGGCCTTCTGGTGGTGCGCGCTGGTCGATGAAGGCATCACCCGCGAGTGGTTGGTCAGCTTGGGGCAACGGACGGCACTTGAGCGCCTGTCGCATCTGGTCTGTGAACTCTATTTCCGGCTGAGGGCCATTGATCTCGTACGTGGAAACAGCTTCGATTTTCCGGTCACGCAGGCGGAATTAGGCGACACGCTTGGCCTGTCAGCCGTTCACGTAAACCGGACACTGCAGGATATGCGCCGAGAGCGCCTGGTGCGGCTGATGGGGCGCCGGCTGACCGTTCTGAATCTGGATGCGCTCCGAACCATCGCTATGTTCGACCCGAACTATCTTCACCTGAATGCAAAGAGCGGACACTCGCGGGTTTCGTCGGAGCGAGAAAAGAAGGCGGAATAGGCGCCAATGGCTGACTCCACGATCTGCCGCTGTTGATCGTCCATCACACTGCCCGCGGCCAGAAGAAAGTTCTTTGCTGAACCATCGAAAGGACTGCGACTTCCGTCCTCTTTCAAGCCGGCGCTTAACAGGGAACCACGCGCCTCGCCATAGCTTCCGAGAGTCGTGAACAAACCTATGTTATTTTTCTTGAATAGCGGGTGATCTTAGGAACCCGGGTCTTTTTTCCTCGTTCGAACAAAACAGGAGGTTGCCATGCCCCCCGAATTCTTCGGATCCGCCGACATGAATGGATATGAAGGTCGGCACCCGGAAAAAGCATAATTCCGCGACGATGGCGTGCGATGGCTTCGACGCCACGAAGGCACCGGCGGCGACAACGCCGACTATATATAGCAGGCGAGTTTTCACATGTTAGAAAATATTCCAGCTTCGCTCGGTCACGTCCTCGGCGGCGTGCGCGCCGGGATGCTGAACATCGTCTTCTTCGATCAGCGCTTCGAACCGGTCCCGGAAGAGATCACGGTGACAAGTCCGGCGCTTCAAGACGGCGGCCGGCTTCCAGCCCGGTTCACACAAGATGGCAGCGGGCTTTCGCCGCCACTTGCGCTGCGCGGAGTGCCGGATAGAACCGCCTCCGTCGTGCTGATCGTGGAGGATGCCGACAGCCCTACCCCAAATCCCCTAGTGCATGCGATCGTCTGGAATCTGCCGGGGAGCGATCAAGCCATGCCCGAAGGTGCGCTCAAGAGCCCCCGTTCGCCCGGCGTTGGCCTATCGCTGGGCAAGAATTCGTTCCTGTCGCTCGAATATCTTCCGCCCGATCCTCCGCCCGGCCATGGCGCACATCGGTACGTATTCCAGGTCTATGCGCTGGATGAGCGGCTGGATTTTGACGGCGCACCGGGCCGTGGAGCTTTGCTCGATGCCATGGCCGGTCATGTGCTTGCGAAGGGGTGCATGATCGGTACGTACGAGCGGGATTAGCGCGAGGCCGAAATGCGTCTGAAGGTTACGGAATAGCGGACGCTCGGCGTAGGCGCGATGCTATGCTCCCATTCGGTTCGCGCCGCCCCCTGCAGGAGATAAATCGAGCGCGGCTCGACCATTTGGGTGAACCGCTCCCACCCCCGCTCATACGCACGGCGGAATCTGAGGGCGCACGGTGTTAGGAATGACAGGCCGATGACTTCCCCGAATATGGCTTTGTCCCGATGCCAGCCAATACCCGCGCCCGGCGGATAATGTGTCACCAGCACCTGCTGGAATTCCTCCTCGGGCAGTCCTGCGAAGGCCGTAGCGCGCCCGCGCAGCGGCAGCAGAAAGGATGGGATCGGTCCTGCGGGACGGACCGCCCGCTGCCCATAATCATAGCGCCATCCGAACGACGCAACCCACCGGTTCCCCAGATGGCCGTGGAATTCGAAGGGTTTGAAGGGCAACATCTCGAATTCGCCGACCAACTGCCGCTCTTCGTCCGCAGTGATGAACCCGGGCGCATAGCGTAGTCCCGCCAGCGCAGGAGGCACAAATTCGAAGAGCTCGGATTGGAGGGCAGGCATCACAAACAATCTGGATATTGCCGCACACCCTGCCAAGAGCGGCACTCGAACGGCTAATTCGGTTTGCCGAATTCTTCTCCGCGGCTCGTCTAAATGAACCACGAAACCATCAACCCGATGCTGGCGCCGAAAGTTGCCAGACAGGTTAGGCCGCCCAGAATGTTTAACCCCGCGCTGTTGGTCTTGTCGCCCATGATCTTGCGGTTGCTCGTCATCAGGAGGACGAGCAGAAGTATGGGCGGGGTGGAAAAGCCCTGCACGACGCCAGACCAGACGAGTGCCCGGATTGGGTTCAGACCCAGGAAATTCATAAGAACGCCCGCGATGGTGAAAACAGCGATAGCGCCATAGAACTTTCTGGCACCCCCAGGCTCGTGATGGAGGCCATGCTTCCATCCCCGCGCCTGGGCCAGATCATAGGCCGCACCCGTCGTCATGACCGGTACGGCAAGAAACCCGACACCAGCCACCCCGAGGAGAAATAGGACGCCGGCTGCCTTTCCGGCAAGAGGTTCCAAGGCAAGTGCCGCGTCGGCCGCGGTTTGAATGTCCGTTTTTCCCGCTTTATGCAGGGTCGCAGCGGTCGATAGAATGATGAAGTACATGATGACATTCGAAAAGATCATCCCGATCAGGACGTCTCGCCTGCTGCGCGCCAGTTCTCTGTGGCTGGCCCCTTTCCGCTGTCGGACACTGGTCTGGCCGGCTTCGATCTTCTCCTCCACTTCCTGGTTGGATTGCCAGCTATAGATGTAGGCCGACAGCGTCGTTCCGATAATCGCCACAACCGTGGTCAGATAGTCCCGATTGAACTCGATATGGGGGATCAGCGTGCCGCGCAGGACTTCGCCGATATCCGGTCGGGCAAGGAGGGCCGAGCCGACATAGGCTAGCAATGTCAGTGCCAGCCACCTGAAGATGTTGCGGATAGCCGCGTACGAACCCAGGAACTGCAGGGCCAGGATCACCACGGCGATAATGGCCACAAGCCAGGGAATCGGAAGGGGCACGAACAGGTTGATTGCCGCCGCCATTCCACCGAGATCGGCCCCGGCTTCGATAACATTGCTCACCACGGCGCCGACCAATGTGGGGTAGAGGACGAAACGAGGATAGAAGTCTTTAATGACTCGAAAGAGTCCCTGACCGGAGACTTGCCCGACTTTCGCGGAGAGATATACCACCACGAATGTCATCGGCAGCATTGCCGGGGCGGCCCACAGGAACGACAGGCCTATCGAGGCTCCTGCGCTGGCAAAAGTGCCGATTGCCGAGGGGTCGTCGTCCGCTGCACCTGTGATTAGCCCAAGACCGACTGCGCGACCGATCCCGCGATCCCGGCCGGTGCCTCGATCATCTGAATGTGCGGGTTTGTCAGGAGCGCTCACGTTGTCGGACAAGGCCCGCGCTTTCGTGCTGTTGTGCGGCTTTGGGCGGCCGACGGACGGTTATGCACGCCGTCATTGGCCTCCGAGCAGCGGTTGTGGCGCCCCAGTCTCGCTCTCAACTTTGCCGTATCTTTAAGGTGAAGGTGCTCACATTAAGCCCCCGCCTGGTTTCCAAATGACGCTGTTCGCTTATCCCGCAGCGCCTCAGGGGGGCCAGGTCAGCGATCAATCTCATCATGGTCGACCTCCAGAAAACGAGTCGGGATGAAACGCCCTGAAGCGATACGGAGGCGAAAGAACCTGCGGAAATTAACAAATGATCGAAAATCGAATTCTCAAGTAACATATATCAATAAACAAATTATCAGTGGTAATTATCTTATGTTATTATTTAGATCTTCTTTGGGACGTAAATGAACATTCCTTCTGCGGTGCGGTTGTGGAAGCGTCTGAAGCTTCAACAAAAAGCATGAAATGCCCCGAAAAATCCTCATCACAGGCGGCGCTGGTTTTATTGGTTCGCATCTCGCCGACCTTCTCCTGGCTAACGGTTATCAGGTAAGAGCGCTCGATAACCTGGACCCGCAGATCCATGGCGAAGATCGCCGGCCGCCCGACTACCTCGACGACGAGGTCGAACTCGTCATCGGCGACATACGCGATGGCGATGTCGTGCGGCACTGTCTCCACGATGTTGATGCGGTCTTCCACTTCGCGGCGCGCGTCGGGGTCGGTCAGAGCATGTATGAGGTGACCGACTATACCGACGTCAATAACCGCGGAACGACGGTCCTTCTGGAATGCATGATCGAGCGCGCCAAGCGGCGCCCGTTCGATCGTCTGGTCGTCGCTTCCAGCATGAGTATCTATGGCGAGGGCCTATACCAACGCCCCGATGGCGGGCTGGTCGGCGACGCCTTGCGTTCGATCGAGCAATTGCGTCTGGGACGCTTCGATCCCAGCGATCATGACGGCGCACCGCTGACGCCGCTGGCCACGCCGGAGACCAAAACACCGTCATTGATGTCGGTCTATGCCCTTTCGAAATACGATCAGGAACGGCTGTGCCTGTTGATCGGCAATGCTTACGATATCCCGGCCGTTGCGCTCCGGTTCTTCAATGTCTACGGACCACGGCAGGCGCTTTCCAATCCTTATAGCGGTGTGTTGGCGATCTTCGCCTCGCGCCTGCTGAACGGGAAACCGCCCTTGATCTTCGAGGATGGGGCGCAGCAGCGCGACTTCGTGCATGTCGGCGATATCGCTGCCGCATGTCGGCTCGCGCTCGAAGTCGACGGCGCGGTTGGGCGCTCCTTCAACATCGGCAGCGGCGGCGTCGTGACCGTCCGCGAACTGGCGAAGCGGCTGGCGCGCACAATCGGCGTGGAGATCGAGCCGGAAATCACGGGTCAGTGCCGCATCGGCGACGTCCGCCATTGCTTTCCGGACATCGGCTTGGCGCAAACCACGATGGGTTTTCAGCCACGTATGCCGATCGATGCCGGAATGGAAGAGCTCGCCGGATGGCTGGAAGGCAGGATCGCGATCGACCGCGTTGCCGAAGCCAGGGAGGCGCTTGCGGTGCGCAGTCTCACGATATGAAGACCGACAAGAACTCCGCCGTGCTGATCACGGGTGGGGCGGGCTTCATCGGCTGCAACCTGGCGGACAGGCTCTCGAAGACCGGGCGTCAGGTCGTCATCTACGACAATCTCTCCCGCCCGGGTGTGAAGCTTAACCTCGCCTGGCTGCGCCGGTCGCATCCTGCATTGCAATTCCACAAGGGCGACATCCGTGATTTCGCTGAGCTCAAACGCGCGATCGATGGATGTGGAACCGTCTTCCATCTGGCCGCCCAGGTGGCGGTCACGACCAGTCTCGTCTCGCCGCGAGAAGACTTTCAAGTGAACCTCGAAGGCACAATGAACCTGCTTGAGGCGATTCGTGAAAGCAAGCGTGACATCGGATTGGTCTTCACCTCGACAAACAAAGTCTACGGCGCGCTGGACGATGTCGCGGTCGACGAGGAACTCAGTCGATATAGCGCGGCCGTTCCCGGCTTCCAGTTGGGCGTCGATGAGAGCCGCCCGCTCGATTTTCATAGTCCCTATGGCTGTTCCAAAGGCGCGGCCGATCAGTATGTCCTGGATTATTCGCGGACCTTCGGCTTACGGACCGCGGTCTTCCGGATGAGCTGCATTTACGGTCCGCATCAGCACGGCAACGAGGACCAAGGCTGGGTCGCCCATTTCCTTATCCGCGCCCTGGCGGACTTGCCGATCAGCATTTATGGCAGCGGTAAGCAGGTGAGGGATATCTTGTTCGTCGACGACCTGGTGGAGGCTTTCTGCGCGGCAGAGTGCAAGCTGGGCAGTATCGCGGGCCATGCATTCAATATCGGTGGCGGGCCCAATAACACGATCAGCCTGCTGGAATTGCTCGATCATATCGGGCTAACCGGGTCGCGCGGGTCGCCGGTCCGCTTCGAAACCTGGCGCCAGGGCGATCAGCGCTGGTACGTGTCCGATCCGCGTAAATTCAGCCGGGCGACCGGATGGTACCCGCAGGTCGGCGTTGTGGACGGATTGGCGCGGTTGCGCAGCTGGCTCGCCGACAATGCCACGCCGCCCCACGTCGCCGCGCGGGAGTTGGCGGGATGAGAGTCGCGCTCGTCAATCCCAACTGGAGCTTTGCCGGCAGCATCTATTTCGGCTGCCGCGAGCCTCATCTACCGCTCGAGTTCGGCTATGCCAAAGCGTTGCTGGAGCAGGCAGGGCATGTCGCGGACATCGTCGACGCACAGCTGCTCGACCTGGATGAGAAGGCGATCGTGCGGCGGATCGGTACGGACGCCGACATGATCGTAGTGACGACCGCGCCCAGCTATCTGTTCTGGCGCTGCCCGCCGCCGGAGCTGACTGTGCCGATGCGGGTGCTGAATGCGATGCGTGACCTGCCGGCCGACAAGGTGGTGGTTGGGCCGCATGGTTCGACGACGCCCGAGGCGACTTTGAGAAAGCTCCAAGTCAGTGCGGTCGTGATCGGGGAGTGCGAGCAGATCCTGGGCCGGATCGCGGATACGCCGCGTGATAAATGGTCGACGATCGACGGACTATGCCATCGCGGCCGCGGCTCCATAGTCTCGCGCGGTGGGCCGCAGGCGGCCGATATGGCGCAGCTGCCGGCGCTGGCCTGGCCCGCCTCCTATCTGCAGCGCCATCATCACCATCACCACCGTTTTGATGCCGCGCCTGACGGGCCGGGAGCGGAAATGGAGGTGTCGCGCGGATGCCCCTACCATTGCACCTTCTGCGCCAAGGAGAATTTTCGCGACACCTATAGGCGACGCCCGTTACCGGTCATCCTGGAAGAACTGGATGGTCTGCGCGCGGCCGGCGCCCGCTATGTCTATTTCATCGACGAAATATTCCTGCCTTGGCGGGAACTGCTCGAAGCCTTCGTGGATCGTGGCTTTGCCTTCGGCATCCAGACGCGGATCGATCTGTGGAGCTTAGAGATGCTGGAGCTTCTTGGCCGCGCGGGGTGCGTCTCCATCGAAGCCGGGATCGAAAGCCTGTCGCCTGAGGGGCGTGAACGGCTGGCTAAGCGTTGTAAGCTATCGACCGACGAACTCACGGAAAGGCTGATTTTTGCCAAGCGCTACGTTCCGTTCGTGCAGGCCAATCTGATCGAGGCAGGCACCGACAGCGTGAGCGAGGTGGAGCGCTGGCGGGATGAGCTTCGCCGCAGAGGCGTCTGGGCGAATGCGCCGGTCCCGCTGTTCCCCTATCCGGGCTCGCCGGACTACACCCGGCTTTGGGGTACACCGGACGACAGCGCATGGGAACGTGCGGTCGATTACTATCTCGACCGTCACGTCAGTTTTAGCGACATTCAGGAGGCACGCCCGCGCCGGCTGCGTGATCTGGAAAAGACCAGCGTCGCTGCGAGATCGCGCCCATGAAGCTGCTCATGACAACCGACACTTTGGGCGGTGTGTGGCACTACGCGACAACCTTGTGCCGCGCGCTGCGGTGGAGGGGCTTTGAGGTCGTCCTGGCGACCATGGGTGCGGATCTGACGCCCACGCAACAGGGCACATTGGCAAAAATCGAAGGGCTGATCGTTGAGCAGAGCGCCTATCGGCTCGAGTGGATGCAGGATGCGCAGGCGGACGTCGTGGCAAGCGGCGATTGGTTGCTGTCGCTCGCCACGCGCCATGACGTCGATCTCGTCCATCTAAACGGCTATGTCCATGCCGCTCTGCCATTCAATAAGCCGGCTCTCGTCGTCGCGCATTCGGATGTCGTCTCCTGGTTTCATTGGGTGCGGCGCCGGCCAGTTCCTGCCGAATGGAACGATTATCGGTTCGGCGTCGAACAGGGACTGGAAGGCGCGTCCGCGATCGTCACCCCTACTAAGGCCGTCAGGGACGATCTTGCGCGTTCTTTCGGTGTGCAGGCGGAGCATTGTCGCGTGATCGAAAATGGGATCGATCTCGCTGACTATGGTGCGGGAGATAAGGAGCCGGTCGTTCTCTTTGCCGGCAGGCTATGGGATGAGGCCAAGAACGTCGCCCAAATGGCCCGGATCGCCGATAGCGTGATGTGGCCTATCGAGGTGGTGGGCGATTGCCGCCATCCCGACGGCGGCACCTACAGCGCCCGCGGCCTCCGGTTTTTGGGCTTTCTCGATCCCGCTGCGATGGCCGCGCGGTTTGCCTCCGCCGCGATCTTCGCCGCTCCAGCGCGATACGAGCCATTCGGACTGGCCATCGCCGAAGCGGCAGCGAGCGGTTGCGTACTCGTCCTCAGCGACATTCCCTCATTGCGAGAGGTTTGGGGTGACACGGCGCTTTATGTGACGGTCGACGATGACGCTGCATGGATTGCTGTTCTGAACCGGTTGATCGCATCGTACGCGACGCGAATGCGTCTCGGAGCCGCCGCGCGGGATCGTGCCCGCCGTTATTCGGCGACTAGGATGGTGGACCAATATGCGGCGCTTTACTCCGAACTGTGCCGGCAGCCGGGGTATGCCGATGCCTGAAGCACCCCGAGTGGTTCTCTTCTGTCATTCGCTTCAGTCCGATTGGAATCATGGGAATGCGCATTTCCTGCGCGGGATCGGGCGTGAGCTGATGAAGCGCGGCTTCGATTTCCAGGCCTATGAACCGTGCAACGGTTGGTCGGCCGCGAATCTGGTGGCTGACCACGGCGAGGCGGCGCTTTCGGCATGGCGCGCCGTCTATCCGGCATTCAGCATATATCGCTATGATCCAAAGACACTGGCTTTGGACGAAGCCCTGGACGGCGCTGCGCTGGTCCTGGTGCATGAATGGACCGATCCGTTTCTCGTCGCGCGGATCGGACACCACAAGCGTCAGGGAGGGCGCTACCTGCTGCTGTTCCACGATACCCACCATCGGATGGTGAGCGATCCGGATTCGGTCGCAGCGTTGCAACTTGAAGATTATGACGGCGTATTGGCGTTCGGAGAGGTGCTCCGCAACGCCTATGGCGATCTCGGTTGGGCCCGCCGCGCTTTCACGTGGCACGAGGCGGCCGATACCGACCTGTTTTGCCCGCGTGCGCGTCGGCAGCCCACCAGCGATCTGGTCTGGGTCGGGAATTGGGGCGATGGTGAGCGGACCGCGGAGCTCGATGAGTTTCTGATCAGGCCTATCGAAGAGATGGGTCTGAAGGCGACGATCCATGGCGTGCGCTACCCTCATCCGGCACGCCGCAAGCTGGAAAAGGCGGGCATCGCCTTCGACGGCTATCTGCCTAATCACCGCGTGCCGGATACATTTGCCGGTGCCCGCATGACGGTGCATGTGCCGCGCCGTCCTTATACGCAGCTATTGCCCGGTATTCCGACGATTCGGGTTTTTGAGGCGCTCGCCTGCGGAATTCCGCTCGTCAGCGCGCCTTGGGATGACATTGAAGACCTCTTCACGCCCGGTGACGATTATCTTGTAGCCCGGGACGGTGCGCAGATGTGCAGCCATCTAAGTGCGATCATGGCGGATCCGGACGTTGCTGCGGGCCTGGCCGCAAAGGGGGTGAGCACGATCCGCAGCCGCCATTCCTGCGCACACCGGGTGAGTGAGCTTCTGGCCATCTGCCGCAGCCTGGGACGGGATTTCGCCTCGGCCGAAGCCGAACACATCACAGACCCTGGACTGCTGGAGGCTTGAAATGGCGCCGATGTCGATCGCGTTCTTCGGTTCCAGCCTTGTCTCGGCCTATTGGAACGGCGCTGCCACCTATTACCGCGGCATCTTGTCGGCGCTCGCGGCCCGGGGGCACCGCATCACATTCTACGAACCTGACGCCTATGACCGGCAGAAACACCGCGACATCGCCGATCCAGAATGGGCGCGGATCGTCGTCTACGGCATTGATGGAGAAGACGAAGTTCAGCGCTGCCTCGACGCGGCACGCCACGCCGATCTGGTCGTCAAGGCAAGCGGCGTCGGTGCATTCGACGAATTGCTCGAGTCCTCGGTCGCCGCCATGCGCGGGTCTCGGACGACCACCGTCTTTTGGGACGTTGACGCCCCCGCCACGCTGGAGCGGCTGGCAGCCAATTTCGACGATCCGTTCCGGGCGCTGGCGCCGCGTTACGACATGATTCTGACGTACGGGGGCGGGGAGCCGGTTGTGCACGCCTATCGCCGTCTGGGTGTCCGCGCCTGTGTGCCAATCTATAATGGGCTCGACCCGGCAACGCACCGGCCGGTGGATACCGACCCACGCTTTTCCTGTGATCTCGGGCTGTTGGCCAATCGCCTTCCGGATCGGGAGGCGAGGATCGGGGAGTTCTTCCTGGCCGTTGCACGGGCAATGCCCAATGGGCGCTTCCTGCTCGGCGGCAACGGCTGGGACGATAAGCCGGTGCCCCCAAATGTGGTCAAGCTCGGCCATATCTATACGCGCGACCATAACAGCTTCAACGTCTCGGCCGGCGCGGTGCTCAATGTCAGCCGGGATAGCATGGCGCGCATGGGTTTCAGCCCAGCCACGCGGGTCTTTGAGGCGGCCGGCGCCGGTGCATGCATCATCACCGACGCTTGGGAAGGCATCGAACAGTTCTTCGAGCCCGGACGAGAGATACTGGTCGCCGAGCGCGGGGCCCAGGTGATCGACCTTCTGGCCGATCTGACGCCGGAACGGCGACGCGAAATCGGTGAAAACGCGAAATCTCGCGCCCTCGCCCAGCACACCTACGAAATCCGCGTCCGGCAATTGGAGGCAGTTCTTCAGGGGGTCGACGCATGAACGGAATCGGTGATCCGCTACTGACGTCGCAACGTCTTTCCATCGTCATTATCGGTCTCAGCATCACCTCGTCCTGGGGAAATGGGCACGCCACACCCTATCGCGCGCTGATCAAGGCGCTTTCAGACCGGGGACACGACGTACTGTTCCTCGAACGCGACATGCCCTGGTACAGATCGAACCGCGATATGCCGAACCCGCCATTTGGGCGGGTGCACCTCTATGACAGCATCGACGCGTTGGAGAAGACATGGTCCGCGGTGATCCGGGATGCGAGTCTGGTCATCGTCGGTTCCTATGTGCCGGACGGGGTGGCGGTTGGCCGGCTGGTCACGCGCCTGGCACGGGGCGTCACCGCGTTTTACGACATCGATACGCCTGTGACGGTGTCAGGACTTTCGGACGGCACCTGCGAGTACATGACGCCGTCCTTGATCCCGCTTTTCGATCTTTACTTGTCATTCACCGGCGGGCCAATTCTGTCGATGCTCGAACGCCGCTACGGGGCCCAAAGGGCGCGGCCGCTCTATTGCGCTGTCGATCCTGATACGCACTGCCCGGCGTCCATCGCGCCTTCTTGGGAGTTGGGCTATCTCGGCACCTATAGTCCCGACCGGCAGCCAACGCTGGATGATCTGCTGATATCGGTTGCCGGGCATTTGCCCGCGTCGCGCTTCGTCGTCGCTGGTCCACAATATCCACAAGGCATCGCGTGGCCGGAGAATGTCGATCGGATCGAGCATCTTCCGCCGGACCGGCACAGCGCCTTTTATTGCGGCCAGCGCTTTACGCTGAATGTCACGCGCGCCGACATGATCCGGACCGGCTACTCGCCCAGCGTCAGGCTGTTCGAGGCCGCGGCGGCAGGGGTGCCGATCATCAGCGACTATTGGATCGGCCTGGAAGAGTTCCTAATGCCCGGAACCGAGATACTGATCGCCCATTCGACCGCCGACGCACTGCGATATCTCACCGAAATTTCAGAGGCCGACCGCCGTGGCATCGCGAAGCGGGCTCGTGCCCGCATTCTCTCGCAGCATACGGCTGCCCATCGCGCTGCCGCTCTCGAACATTACTGGATGGAGGCGTCGGTCGCTTCCGACCGCCGGGTTCTCGCTTGAATTAAACGCCGCGACAAGCGGCACGACGTCAGGACCGTCCATGAGGGACATAACAATCGATATCGAAGGAGTCCCCATGACGCTCGCCTCCCAATACGCAATGCGACAGTCGTTTCAGGATGGCCTGCTCGATGCCTGCTCGCCTCGAAAGATTCTGGTCACCGGCGGCGCCGGCTTCCTTGGATCACATCTTTGCGAAGCCTTGCTGCAGCGGGGGCATGAGGTGCTGTGCGTCGACAACTACTTCACCGGCCGGCGCGAGAATCTTGCTGGCATGCTGGAAAATCCTCGGTTCGAGGCACTACGCCACGATGTTAATTTCCCGCTCTATGTCGAAGTGGACGAGATCTACAACATGGCGTGTCCGGCGTCGCCCGGCCATTACCAGTTTGACCCAGTCCAGACGACGAAGACCTCGGTCCTTGGCTCCATCAATATGCTCGGCTTGGCCAAGCGGACCAAGGCGAAGATACTGCTGACCTCGACATCCGAGGTTTACGGCGACCCCGAGGTTCATCCACAACGCGAGGATTATCGCGGCAACGTCAATCCGGTCGGGCCGCGCGCCTGCTACGACGAGGGCAAGCGTTGCGCCGAGACATTGTTTTTCGACTATCACCGGCAGCACAAGCTAGCGATCCGCGTGGCCCGAATCTTTAATACCTATGGCCCGCGCATGGACCCGAATGACGGGCGGGTGGTTTCGACCTTCCTGATGCAGGCGATGAAGGGTGAGCCGATCACGATCTTCGGCGACGGCCGTCAGTCGCGGGCATTCTGCTATGTCGATGATATGATCGACGGCCTGCGGCGGCTGATGGATGCTGAGGGACCGGCGGTCGGTCCGATCAATCTCGGCAATCCGGTTGAGCTCACTATGCTCGAACTGGCTGAGAAGATCGTCGATCTGACCAACTCCCGGTCTAAAATCATATTCAGGCCGCTGCCGGTCGACGACCCGCGGCAGCGCTGTCCCGATATCGGCATGGCGCGCGACGTTCTCGATTGGCAGCCGCTGGTTCCGCTCGAGGCAGGACTGGAAAAAACGGCGGCCTATTTTGAACGATACCTGCAAGGGCGCGCCGATTCCGAACAGCCGCGCCGTCGGTCGCTGGTTCGGCGGCGGGTTACCGAGCGCCTCGATGCCGTCGTCATGGCCCAGGGCGCCAGGTAACAGGAGTAGGCCGATGCCAGAAGATCAAATCCGACATCGTTCGCCTGATGATCTGCGGGAAGAGATCGCGGCTTTAGGACCCTGGTTTCACAATATGGAACTGGGGGGTATCAAGACCGCACCCGATCATTTTCTCGGCGACTATCCAGCGATCAAATGGCGCCGGTTCGAATCGGCGTTGCCCGCCAATCTGACCGGCAAGACGGTCCTGGATATCGGCTGCAATGCGGGCTTCTATTCGATCGAAATGAAGCGGCGCGGAGCGGACCGGGTGCTGGCGATCGATTATGACGAAGCCTATCTTGCCCAGGCTCGCTTCGCCGCCAAGGTGCTGGACGTCGATATCGAGTTTCGCAAGCTGTCTGTCTATGACGTCGGCGCGCTGGGTGAGCGGTTCGACGTCGTGCTGTTCCTGGGGGTGCTTTACCACCTGCGCCATCCGCTGCTCGCGCTCGACTTGATCCATGACCATGTCGCCGACAACCTGCTCGTCTGTCAGTCGATGCAGCGCGGCTCGCCTGAAGCGGCTGAGGTCTGCGCGGATTATCCATTTTCCGAGACCGAGATATTCGAGACGTCCGGCTATCCACGCATGGCGTTCGTCGAACACAGCTACGCCGGCGACTGTACCAACTGGTGGGTACCGAACGCGGCCTGCACTGCGGCGATGCTGCGCAGCGCCGGTTTCGGTATCGAAAGCCATCCGGAGGAAGAGGTCTTCATCTGCCGGCGGCAGGCGCGACCGACATCCTACGGCGCCGTCTATCCGGCGGAGGCGGCAAGAAGATGATCGAAGCGGCGATGATCTGGAATGAGCCCAACAACAAATCCCATTGGGATATCGAGCTCGATCCGGGCTGGCAGCGATTCGCCGAAATGGCGTGTCTGGCGGGTGAGGCGATCGGCACTGCGGCCCCAGGTCTGACGCGCGTCCTGGGCGGCATCTCGCCGATCGATCCGGTTTTTATTGCCAACATGCAGGCGCGGAACGTGCTGGCGCATGTCGATGCGATCGCCGTTCATGGCTTCCCGCTCGACTGGAATCATTGGATGATCGATGAATGGCCCGACAGGCTGAGCGAAATCCGTGCCGTGACCGATCTGCCGCTCTGGGTATCGGAAGTCGGCGTGTCGACCTTCGGGGCGGAGGAAGTCCAGGAATTCGGCCTGCGGCGCACCGCCGAGTTGCTGTCCGGCCGAGCCGAGCGGCTGCACTGGTATAGCCTCTACGACCTGCCCAAGGCCTGGCCGGCGACGACGCGGCATCGGGAAGCGGAAGGCTCATCCTATTATCGTCATTTCCATATGGGCCTGCTGCGCGAAGACGGGTCGTCGAAGCGAGCCGCCAAACTTTTCCCTGAACTGACGCCGGCGTTCGGCATCTGCCAATGGTTCCATTATGAGGATCACCGGCTTGACGATGCCGTCGCCTGGCTGAAGAAATTCGGTGTTAAGTATCTCCGCACCGGTCTTAGCTGGGCCGACAGTTTCCGGCCCGATGCTTTAGGTTGGTTCGACCGGCAGATGCGGGCGCTGGAGCCGTTCGACGTCACTGTCACCTTTTGCTTCACCCCGGAGCATCGCGGATTGGTGCCGCATCATACCAGTCCGCCCGCTGTCGCCGATGAGTTCGCGGTCTTCTGCGCGGCGATGGTTCGCCGGTATGCCTCGGCCGGCGGCGGTTTCGCGCCGGTACGGGTCCTACCGGATATCGTTGGCGTCTAAGATTCTGACGGGTACGGCCGAGAGCTGGTTCGAATGCATGCGGCTCGGCCGCTATGCCGAGGCGTGGCGGATCAGCGACAGGGTGCTTGCAGCTCGTTCGCGGTCTGAAGTCGACCGCGCCGGTACACCGCCGCATGAGCGCTATGTGTGGACGGGCGCCGACCTCGCCGGAAAATCGGTGCTGGTGCGCTGCTACCATGGATTGGGTGACACAATCCAATTCGTGCGCCTGACCGCAAATCTTCGCGCGATCGGTTGTAGCGTAGCGGTTCAAGCCCAGCCGGAATTGCTTCCCTTGCTGCGGAGTCTGCCGGAGATCGACCGGTTGATCCCGCTCGATTGGGCGACGCCCGACCCCCCTCACGAGGTGGCCGTCGAAGTGATGGAGCTTCTGCACGCGCTGCGGATCATGCCGGCCGATCTACCGGGCCGCATCCCCTATCTCATGCCCCCGGCGCCACGCGTCGTCAAACGGTGGGCGGCCGTGCCGCACGATGGCCGCATGAGGATCGGTTTGGCTTGGGCGGCGGGGTCATGGGATGTCCGCCGCTCGATAGCAATCGACCAGCTTCGCCCGCTTGCAACGCTCAGAAATGCCGCCTTTTTCAGCCTTCAGCGCGGCGGGGCGGAAGCTCTCTTGGCCGATGAAACTGAGTTGCGCTTCGAAAATCCGGCCGACCGCTCGATGGATTTGATGGATACGGCGGCTCTGATCGCCACTCTGGACCTCGTGATCGCGGTCGACAGCATGGTGGCTCATCTTACCGGCGCAATGGGCTGCCCGGTCTGGCTGTTGCTGCATCACGAGGCCGATTGGCGCTGGATGGCGGGGCGGGCCGACAGCCCCTGGTATCCGACGATGCGGCTGTTCCGCCAGTCCCGCCCGGGGGATTGGGCGACGCCTGTGAGCCAGATACTGGCGCTGCTTAAAGATGGCTATGGCGCAGCAGTCGGCTGATTGACGCCCAGGATCGTCACGTCGCTTCCGTCGAGGCGCATCTGGCTGATCGAGGCGGGACTGATTTCGATCCGTCGGAAAAGATCGAGGGGAACGCCCAGCCAATAGGCGAGGGAAGCCTTTATTATGTCGCCATGGCTGACGATCACGACTTCGCCGTTCGGCCAGTCATCCCTCAGTTCCAACATGGCTGCGATCGCGCGGGCTTGCGCCTCCACCATCGTCTCGCCGCCGCAGGCGGCTCGAGCTCCGCTGCGGAACGCGTTCCATAATTTCCAGTCATCACGCGCGTTCAATGAGTCGAAGTTCTTCCCCGCCCACTCGCCGAAGTCGATTTCGTTCAGGCGCGAATCGCGGGTGAGTTCGACTTCACACCGATCGGCGATCGGTCGTGCCGTATCGACCGTCCTTTTCAACGGGCTGGAGATCACGGCGCTGATCGGACGCTTGCTGAACCAATCTGCCAGCGCGCTCGCCTGAGCGCGCCCTTCGTCGCTGAGGCCCACATTCATCCGCGTTCCGGCCAAGGCACGCCCCAGCGCGCTATGGGCTGCATGGCGGACCAGGTGGAACAGCGTCATGCGCTAGCTCATCGCTCCAGCTCGCCACGAATAAATGCCTCGGTCCGATCATAAGCCTCGGCGTCGGTAAATTGCTGCGGCGGAGTTTTCATAAAATAGCTCGACGGTGAGGTGAGCGCTCCGCCAATGCCACGGTCCAGCGCCAACCGCGCGCATCGGATCGCATCGATGACCACGCCGGCCGAATTGGGCGAATCCCAGACTTCGAGCTTCAGTTCGCAGTTCAGGGGCAGATCGCCGAAGGTCGTGCCCTCCATCCTTATGTAGCAGATCTTTCGGTCGGTCAGCCACGGTACATGGTCGCTGGGTCCGACATGCACGTCTTCGGAGGGCAGGGGCTCGTCCAGCTGACTCATGACCGCCCCGGTCTTGGAGATTTTCTTGGACTCCAGCCGCTCCCGTTCGAGCATGTTTTTGAAATCGGCGTTTCCGCCGAAATTCAACTGGTAGGTCCGGTCGAGACGGACCCCGCGCTCTCGGAAAAGATTCGTCAGGACGCGATGCACGATCGTAGCGCCGACTTGGCTTTTGATGTCGTCGCCGATCAGCGGCACGCCTCGACGCGCGAAGCGCTCGCGCCAGCCGGCATCGGATGCGATGAAAACAGGAATACAATTGATAAAGGCGCAACCGGCGTTCAGCGCCTGCTCGGCATAAAACTGCGTCGCCTTTTCCGAGCCGACGGGAAGATAAGAAACGACGACTTCCGTCCCGGTCGATTTCAGGGTTGCCGCCACGTCGTCTTCGGCGTCGGCGGATTCGACGATCTCCTCTCGCATATAGCGACCAAGGCCATCATGCGTCGGACCGCGCCGGACCTCGACGCCTGTGGCTGCGACAGGGGCGAACCGATGGGTGTTGTTCGGGGGCACGGAAATCGCCTCCGCCAGATCGCGCCCGACTTTTGCCTTCGAAATATCGAACGCTGCGGAAAACGCGATATCGCCGATCCTGTAGCCGCCGAGCTGAGGATGCATCAACCCCGGTACCGGGGCGTTGCCGTTGGCGGCACGATAGAAGGAAATTCCCTGGACGAGCGAGGATGCACAGTTGCCGGCACCGACGATTGCGACTCTTATAGGCTGCAAAGCACAATCTCCGGTTATGAATTATCCCTGGAGAAACCCTCACCGCGCTCCAATGTTCAGTAATCATGCTGAGTGTGCGGTTCAAACGAAATAATTAACCTATGTTATTTTTGTATTTTACTCGCAGAACGCCCCGATAGACCTCGTGACACCTTGGGCAACAGATGCCTGTCGCCATCACTATAAGCCCTGGCGCGATCGTGACATCGATAACCGCGTCGATGATACCGGCCGCCGCGAGTCGTCAGCCGATTGTCGGCTCGGCGCTTAGGGCGTCAGGAATTGATAGGATCTAGGTTGGGGTTCTTGTCCCGATCGAAGTCATCGAGAGTCGCCAGAGCATGTACCGCCGGCCCATGCAGGACCCGGCCGGTGGGGTCGAACTGGGAGCCGTGGCAGGGGCAATCCCACACCTTTTCCAGTTTGTTCCAGTGCACGATGCATCCGAGATGCGGACACACCGCCGAACGCACATGCAATTTGTGCCGGTCATCGCGATAGGCGGCGATCTTGGATAGCCCATGTCGCAAGACCGCGCCTTCGCCGGTGACGATGTCCGCGAGCGACGGAACGTCCGACGGCGTGACGAAGTCCGTTACTTGCGCGGCAACGTTGAGGTTTTCGCCGATGAACGTACCGACAGCACCGATCGGCTTGCGCGAAGGATCGTAGGCGCTGCGCCAGGGATGATCCTCACCATATATCAACGCCGGGATCAGGATGCCGGCGATCGTGCCGTGGGTCATGCCCATACCGCTGTCGCCCGCCACGACGAAAACATTGCGGTCGCCGGGATTGACCCCGATAAATCCCAAGCCGTCGATCGTCTCCATGACCTGCCCAGACCAGCGAACGGTGACTGTATCGATGGCGAAATTCGACATAGCCCAGGCATCAAGCCGCACCAGCGCCGCCCGCTCGTCGTCCGCCTGGCCGGTCTTGTGGTCCTCGCCGCCGAAGATGGCATAAGTCGTGCCGTCGCATTCCGCCAGCCGGACATAATGATAGGGGTCGCAGGTGTCCCAAGCCAGGACGTCTGGAATGACGCCCGGATCGATGGGAGCCGCAACTGCGTAGGTACGATAGGGTGCCAGCTTGGTGTGCAGTGCGAACCGGTCATTGATCGGCGTCGCCGTCGCGACCACCACCTTGCCGGCCGTAACCCGATGCTCGCCGACCAGTTCGATCCCGACCGTATCGCCGTCCTTCACGGCAATGACGTGGCAACCGCTGAAGATCCTTCCGCCGCGGCGCTCGATCGCTTCTGCGAGCCCGACCACATACGCCAGCGGATCAAAGCGCGCCTGAGCTGGGAAGCGAAGCGCGGGCACCTGCGGTAATCCGGCGGGCGCGCAAGCCTGTTTCTCAACGATAAGGCCTGCGTCTCGGGCAGCCTCCATTTCTTCGTCGAGCGATTTCTGCGAGTCACCTTTGCCCAGCAGCAAGAGACCATCGAGGCGTCGGAAGCCGCATTCGATTTCCTCTTCCCGTTGAACGCGTTCGATCCAATCGATCGCCTCGCCGTGGCTTTCGGCCGCGATGCGAGCAACATCCGCGCCGCGTTTGTGTCGAAGCTGGACGAATCGGTCGTCCAACACGTTCGACAGATGCGCGGTCGTACGCGCCGTATTGCCCCCGCCGATATCGCCGTCGTCGATCACCACGACCTGAAGGCCCTTGCAGACAAGGCCGTAGGCGACGCTGAGACCGGCAATTCCGGCGCCAACGATCACGATGTCGGCGTTGATGTCCCGGTTTGGTGCCGGCCGAGCGAGATTGAGAGTCTGGTTCTTCGCCCACAGCGACGTAGTGCGCTCGGATTGCATGCTCATGGTGTGTTTCGGTCACCGTTTGGCCAAAAGACCGGTGTGGTCGTGTTGGGGTTGGAGTCCGCCATCGTTCAGCTCCGCGAGACGAATTTGAAGAAACGGCTTACTTTCCCGTCGGAGGTTTTCTCTTGGTACAGGAAGGCCAGTTTCTCGCGGTCGAACTTCTCGAAGAATTCGTCCCACGAGATTTCCTCGAGATTCTCATCATGGGGATGCGGCGCCCCGGGAAATTCCAACCTGAGGATGCCGCCGCCATTTTTGTCGTGAGTCGACTTTACGACTGCGGGCTTGCCACCACGCTCCTCCGCCCAGCGACGGATTTCATCGTGGTCAGTCGTCTGCTTGGCCTCCGCCATTTCATCCTCCTGATCGGTTGGCGATGTGATTGATCCGCCGCGGGGGCGTCGCGCGGATACCGCGAATCAATTCATGGACATAGGGCAATCCTTCGAACAGCATGACCGACGCCACCACGCCCAGGCTGTAAAGCAGTGGCAGCGGCCGCTTCTTCCGTCTGATCTCGAAATCCTGTTCGTCGCGATCGATCCCGATCAGCGACAGGAACTGCTTCCAGTGGAGGATGGCCATGACCGATGCCGCCATGAGCGGGACGATTTCGAGGAAGCTGTGAACGTGCTGTTCGATGGGCGTGACGTTGCGCCGGCTGACGGCGTAGCTGACGTCCCACAGCGAGGTCAGTTCGTGCAGGATAAATGAGGCGATCAGCAGCGCCAGAACCGGCGAAGTTACCTCCAGGAATAGCGCGGCAAGCAGCGGGATGCCCACCTCGGCCAGCATCAGGATATGCAGCAGGGATTCTTTGGGACCGCTGGTGGTTTCGATCCCGCTGGCGCGATGACAGGCGGCATCAGCAGTGCCGGCGGCGATCCACAGCGGTATGACGAAATACATCAGGAAGGCTCGCGCTGTCTCGGCAGTAGCATCCTCCCCCTCGGCGGGAAATGGCCGCGTAGGCGACGGCAATTCCAGGAGACGGGGCCGTTCGGTGGAAGAACTCCGCTTGTTTAGGAAGGCCGTTAGGCCAATCGCAGCGGCGGCTAGGGGTAAACCGGTCGACAGGCGCATCGTTATCGCGTCCTAACAGGGTGTAGGTTGGGCGACAGGAGCAGCAATTCCGCCATCATTCGAACCTCGCGCCAGTGCGCTTGTGCCTTGCAAGAAATTCGGCCCGCGGCACATGCTCTCTACAATGGCGAGAAAAGCTTTCGGTTCCGGCCGCCCGGACTCTTCACATAGGTTAGGTTCGAGCCGTAGCTGAACTCCGTCCTCGCTTTCAGGCGCCGCTATTTTTTGCTTGCATGTCGCAAAGCTAAAAAAGCGGCTCCCGGCCAAGGCTCCGGACAACTCTAGAAAGATCGTGGATCTGGGCGCTGAAGAATTCGGCTTGAGAAACGATTTGCGAAAATGAGTGACGGTCTTTGGAACGTCTTGGGGATGTCTCTGATTTTCGTGATTTGATAATATCCGACTCGATCAGCTCGCTAGTCTCGGACCGCTGCCGGTACCGTCGTTTCATCCCAGCCGAAGCCCAGCGCCTTTTACGGGGTGACGCGGTTCTGGAGTTGCGTCGCCTTGAGCGAGACCACGGTCTGTTGCGACTGAAACAGCGACTGCTGTGTCGTCGCCTTCATGAGGAAGCTCTCGCCGCTGGCGCGCACACGCGTATGTCGGCGAGGCGATAGGCGTCCGCACAGGCGTCGACGAGCTGCCGCTCGACAGCGATCTGACCGACGTAATCCCGCGCGCCGCCAGGCCATCTGAGACCTCGTGGAAGGCGGTCTGGTTCGTCTTCTGGTACTGCGTGATCTCGATTGCGCTTCTCAATCTTGAAGCGGTCGAGGTGGCGCGGTTCTGGCCGCCGGTGAAGATCGGGATGGTGATCATTGGTGCGCAGCTGCCGATTTCTGCGGCTGGTGTGAAGTGCTTGTTGAGCGGGATGGTGATGGACCCAGACTACTGCGAGCCGCTCTCCGATCCAAAATCCCTGCTAACAAGGAAAAAGGGAATAGGGCAGTTTCGGGGTGCCTGCAGGTATTTTTACAATTATGGCAAGTTATCAATAGAATCTATTTATCCCATCTTCCCTTTTTGTGAACAGCCGGCTCCCGAATTTCATTGTCCAAATTAACATCAGTAGCGCAGCTGGTGCAGGTGAACTCGATCCGGCGCTGATTTGTAATCTCTCCAACGCGAATAACATGCTCGGCTCCGCATCCCGGGCACCGAATAACGCTACCATACGTGCTCATGTCGATTTCTCTATAACCCTAGGCGCGGCAATATGCCGATCAACGTTCAATCAACTGCTCAACTTCACGACCAGGTTACCACAGGATAAGATCCGCCTCCATCGCCACGCGGTCGGGCCCTGTCGTTGGTCGGAGACGGTATTGATGCCCGCCGGAGTAATGGAGGGGGAGCACTTGCACGACCGTGAAGCTGTCGCCGCGATGCTTGTTAAAGCCCGTTTTCGCGTTGATCGTGACGATCTGGCCCACGCGAAACAATGGCGGGTTGCGTTTACTCGCGATCATTATCTCGTCCTTTAGATGGCAGCAGCGATGATCCCCTGAGGGTGGCGTGGCTAATGTCATCACGCAGCCGCCTGCAAGCTGAATGTGGGACGCCGTCGAACGAGATTCAATCTTGCGGATGCTGCTCTCGCCTTATGCTCGCGTGGCGGGCGCGATTTTCCGTTCCGCGCACGACAGTTCGATGAAAGCATGCACGAAATAACGAGCGAATATTCCGGAGGAGGCTTATGCCAGCTGTTTTTGTAGAATTCACGATGGGCCACCGAAAAGCAAAGATGATGATTAGAGCAGATTCGGTTACGACCTACTTCGATCTATCAGTTTTGGCTCTCGATAAGGGGGCGGAGCCCAACGCCAACACCCGCGTGACGTTTGGCTTAGGCGCCGCTCGGGCGGAACAGCGCAGGGTGCGCCGTCGGGTCAAGGCTATTATAACTCCCAACGGCGTTGGTCCGCGTCCCGTTCTCCTCAAGCGGCATTAGAAGCTTCACCATGCACGGTGCAATCAAGCACGGTTTGGTGGTCATCTTCCTGCTCGCAACCGGTGGCACCGCAATGGCGGACTCATGACCTATGGTGGCGACCGTGTTCCCGACTGTCAGCGCTGAGGCGGGCGTCCTCCGACCCATTTGCACTGCCTCTTCGCCCGCAACCCCGAAGCCCAGCTTTCAGGATTTTTTGCTCATGCCTGCGCCGGCAAGCGCGCCGACCACGACGCCTCCGATTACCATGCTATCGGTAATGTTCTCCTGCGCCGCGAGGCCAATCCCAAGCACGCCGGCCAGGACACCCCAATGACGCGCCCGAAGAAGCTATACCCACGATTGGCGCTCCAGGATGCGATCATGGCAAAGAGGCCGACCAGCCACGTGCCGAGATGCGGCAAGATCGCAAACGTCTGGGTCTCCTGATAATGCCCCAGGGGAGGTGTCCGGCGTGGTCCATTTCATCAGCAGGCCGATGATCGCAGCACCGACATTTGCGAGGATGGCTCCCACTATGAACACGGCAAGGACCGCGCCGACGCTTTTGACCACCTCGGGAATGGTTAGGGATTTTCTGGCCGTTCGGGTGGGTGGTTCCGGGTTGGCCGGGGCAATGGCGACATGGGCGGGAGGTTGTTCCATCGCGATGATTCTGCTCAACGACCGAAGCGGTCAACAGTTGTAATCACAACGTTTGCGGTATTCTTCATGCTTCTTGTTTTTCTCATACTCCTTGAATTCGTCGTAGGGGGCGCCCGTCGTGGTCGGCTGCGGGATGTCATTGCAGATTGACACCATTATCCGGCAGTCGGTGCCGCCAATTTGGGTGCAGTTGGTCAGCGCCCGCCGCTGCGAGACGATTTTATCCTCGTCACCATCCCAGCCATAGGTGCCATCCGCGCTGGCCGCCAGTGAGGAGCAATTGTTCCAGAAGGTGCCAACCAACGAGCACTTCCCCTTGCACCGCCGCATGGCATCGGCGACCGCCTGATCGGGGGAGCCCCAGTTGATCGAGTAGCTCCAGTCCAGGCTGCCCTGGTCGAAGACGATCGCGCCGTAGTTATAAAGATCGGCCGCGGCCATGCCGCCGGTCCGCAATAGGAACAGCAGCACCAGAACGCATCGGACCATCGCATATCTCCTGTTAGGGTGCGGCGACTGATGTGCCGAGACGCAACGGCAGGCTCGGAACAATCCGGTGATTGGATTGATCGACCAGGTAATCCACAACAAGGTCTGGCCTTCGTAAACGCCGTGCGCACTGACGCCGCGCCAGCTCCAATAATCCTTATCCTGCCTCCAATTCCACGTCGTTTACCCCGCTCCGGTTAGTCGAATTGCAATATGCGGCCAGACTTTCCCATTTCACCTTGAGCATTTGTCGAATTTGCCGACCATTGTGCGGTAGCCTGAGCTCCGGCCGGGTTAAGCCCGTGTGCGATGCGCGCCCGGTTCATATCGCGCGCGCTCACAGAGACGAACGCGCCAGGCTTTCAGAGCTGCCAGCGCGGCAATCGTCTCATCAGCGACTGCCTGATACCGTCTGTGTCATGCGAAGCGTCCCGCCTCTTCGAAAGTCAGCCTTGGATTGCGCGGGAACAGTGAGTCCGGCCTTCCGTGGCCAAGGCAGCAGATGAAGTTTGATTGGATGCGCGTGCCGGCAAAGAAGGCCTGGTCAACACCCGCGTTATCGAAGCCGGACATAGGCCCACAGTCGAGCCCAAGCGCGCGCGCTGCGATGATGAGATATGCGCCCTGGAGACTGCCATTGCGCATCGCCGTGACCTCCGCAAGGGCCGGCTGCGCGAATACCTTCTGAGCGATTTCAGCATTGTGGGGCAGGAGCTTTGGCAAGCTGTCGGGAAAATCCAGGTCGTTGCCGATGATGACGGTCAAAGGCGCTGCCAGGATTTTGGGCCGGTTCGTTTCCGCCGCAAGCCCAGCCAGTTGAGCCTTACCCTCCGAACTCCGAACCCAGACAAACCGCGCCGGGCAGCTGTTGGCCGAGGTCGGCCCCCATCTCAGAAGGTCATAAATGTCGCGCACAATGCCCTCGTCCACGGGTGTGTCGCTCCATCCGTTGTAGGTTCGAGCGGTGCGGAATATTTGGTCGAGTGCCTCTGATGATACTGCGTTTCTCATCTGGTTTTCCTGATTGTAGATGCGTCAACACCAAATCCGTGGTATCGATCAGTAACCGAGGCTATATAGATACCTGAACGATCGCAAGAAGGCACAATTATGAGACCGAGGCACAGCGAAGTAACCGCTCGAGACTCTCGTCGCCACGCAAAGTACGATGGTCTAGACTCTGAGCTTCCAGAAGAATGTCGCGCTGTAGGGGCGGTTCTTTCGCTTGTCGGAGACAAGTGGAGCGTGATGATTGTTGTGGCTTTAGGGGGCGGTACGATGCGATTTACTGAAATTAAGCGTGCCATTGGCGGTATATCACAGAGGATGCTTACGCTTACTCTGCGCGGATTGGAGCGCGACGGTCTCGTAACGAGGACCCAGTTTGAAACGATTCCCCCAAGAGTGGACTATGAGTTGACCGCGCTTGGGTGCTCCTTACGGCAGGTCGTGGAGCCTTTGGGTGCGTGGGCGGGCGCGCACATGAATGACATGAAACGGGCACGGGAGACTTACGATAAGCGGGACGAGACGTAAGCCGTATCAGTTGGCGCCGCCGAGTTGGCCGGCAATCATGGTGTGGACTCCCGCCGCGGAGCGCGTCCACGACGAAGAGCTGGGGCTCGCTGCTAGCCCCCGGTGACGCCGAACAGGCGCTGAAGTGCCCACATTACCGCAGCTCGCCCGCGCCACTGACAACAACGAAGGTCGTGAGGCCAAGCCGTAATCTTACGCCTATTGATCAGAATCCAAATTAGGCAAAGGGGCTAATGCTGCAGGTTTGCGATAGCGGTGCCTTGGGTATCCCAATCTCGAGGACGCAATCAGTAGCTTGACGCCAAACCATACGCGCCGCCGCCGAGCTCTGCATGCGCAAAACCGGAGTTCCATAAACAAGTTCAATAACTTGGCGTTTATAGACGGACACTAGACTAGCAGGCAAAAACAGGCCAATTCCTCCCTCGAACCGGACGTAAGACGACGGGGGCTCCTGTTCCGCTTAGCGTCCAACGAGGTCGTCCAGCTGGGCCGGGCTATGTCTCCGAAGCGGATGTGCGAACGAGATAGGCTACGACCCGCAAGTGTGGTTTTCGGTGCGTCCGCCTTCGAGCCAAGGCGCGCGGAAGTCAGACCTTCGCTCGATGGGTGCTTGGGCGAAACACGGACATTTGGTTGTCTCGATGACATTTTCCAGTTGAAAAGAACGCAGCGTGTGCGTGCCGGGCACGACGCATGCTCGCATAACTGGAA
>JAQGIF010000028.1 GCA_028291345.1 Rhodospirillales bacterium
CTCTATGGCAGCTGCGTCGCCACCTCGACCGACGACAGGGAACTGATCGACGTCCCACAAGTCGGCGAATATGGCGAGGACGAACCGGTTCAGGCCAATCACCTGCCGCGGTCGCTGCTGGTCGGCATCATCCAGCCCCGGCTTGAGGAAACATTCGAACTGGTGCGCCAGCATCTCGAAGTTTCCGGCTTCTACCAGGTTGCCGGGCGCCGGGTTGTCCTGACCGGCGGTGGCAGCCAGCTTGGCGGCGTCCGCGAACTGGCCCAGCTGGTGCTAGACAAACAAGTGCGGATCGGCAAGCCGAAGCGCCTTCTCGGTCAACCGGAAGCGGTCTCGGGATCGGCATTCGCCACCGCGATCGGCCTGCTCGCCTTCGCCCAACATCCGGTGGAGGACCTGTCCGGTTTGGCCGCCGGCCCCCAAACCGCACCCGGCCTGTTTGGCCGCTTCGGAACCTGGCTGCGAGAAAATTTATGACCCCACAGGACACCATTCACCTGATCACCCCAACGCGCCCCACCGACCTGGTTCTCGCAAAATCTGAGTCGGCCGATATCCGCAACACAGTCTACTGACGAGGAGCCTTCCCGATGATCAACATTCGCGTTCCCGAGACCGACAACCCCCTGCACCCCCGCATCACCGTGATTGGCGTCGGCGGTGCCGGCGGCAATGCGGTGAACAATATGATCCGGTCCAATCTGGAAGGGGTCGAGTTCCTGGTCTGCAACACCGACGCCCAGGCGCTCACCCATTCGGCGGCGGACCGGCGCATCCAGCTTGGCCTCAACATCACCCGTGGCCTCGGCGCTGGATCGCGCCCGGATGTCGGGCGGGCCTCGGCCGAGGAAGCCCTGGAGGAGCTGTTCAGCTATCTCGAAGGCTCGAACATGGTGTTCATCACCGCGGGCATGGGCGGCGGCACCGGCACAGGCGCGGCACCGGTTATCGCCCGGGCGGCGCGGGAGCATAATATCCTCACCGTCGGCGTGGTGACCAAGCCCTTCCAGTTCGAGGGTGCGCACCGGATGAAGACTGCGGAGGCCGGCATCCAGGAGCTGCAGCAATATGTCGATACGCTGATCGTCATCCCGAACCAGAATCTGTTCCGCATCGCCAATGAGAAGACGACCTTCGCGGACGCCTTCAAGATGGCCGACGAGGTGCTGCATTCCGGCGTGCGCGGCGTCACCGATTTGATGGTGATGCCGGGGCTGATCAATCTCGATTTCGCCGATATCCGCACGGTGATGAGCGAGATGGGCAAGGCGATGATGGGCACTGGTGAAGCCGAGGGCGCCCGCCGTGCCATCGACGCCGCCGAGGCCGCGATCTCCAATCCGCTGCTGGACGAGGTGTCGCTGAAGGGTGCCCGCGCCATGCTGATCAACATCACCGCCGGCATGGACATCGCATTGTTCGAAGTGGACGAGGCGGTCAACCGCGTGCGTGCCGAGGTCGATCCCGACGCGAACGTGATCTTCGGCTCGACCTTCGATCCGACGATGGAAGGCCGGCTGCGTGTTTCCGTCGTCGCGACCGGCATCGATGCCCAATCCGCAATTCAACAGGCGCCTCTGCGTCAGCCCACGCTCGACGTCATCCGTGGCGGTGCGGAAATACCGCTCCGGAAATCCTCTTTCGGCGGTTTCGCGGCGATGAGCGCCGCCGCCCCGGTCTGGCCGGCCGCATCCACCGGCATGATGGCGCAACCGGTGAGCATGATGGCGACAGCGGAAAAGCTCGAGCCTGCCGCCTACCAAGCGCCGGCCGAACCCGAAACCTCATCGGCTCCGATCGCCGAAGCGGCCCCCGAAGCTGTCCAAAGTCCGTTCGAGACGTCGGTTGCCGCTGCTGCAACGCTTCAGGTCCCGCCGGTTTCGTTCGGGCCTGCACCCGATCGGTCGGCCGACAGCTTCATTCCGCCCCGCCCTGTGGAGGCGCCGCCGCGTCAGGCTGTTCAGAACCAAATGCAGCAACCCACGCAGCAGCCGGCTCCTGCTTCGTCCGAAAGGAAGCGCGGTTACACCCTATTTGAGCGGGTCACTGGGGCAGCGCGGCGCGCAGAGAGCGCAACGACGCAACCGGCCGCCGAGCCTCAGCGAGCGATACCGACGCTCGGAACCGGAAACCCGGTGCGCTCACACCACTACGAGTCGAATATCGCCCCGGCCGGACAGCCCCGACTCGGCATCGACGGTCCTGCCCGGCCGAAAGCGTCGACACCGGAAGACGATCTGCTCGAGATTCCGGCCTTTTTGCGGCGGCAGGCAAACTGAGAAATTTTCCCTGAATGCGACTTGAAAGGGCGCCTTCGGGCGCCCTTTTTCGTGAGGATTGGAATTCAAAAAACTTTTTATAATCAGCTAGTTACTCGGACTTGTCCGGATTGACTCTGAGGTCGCCGTAACAATCGGTAATAAGAAGTGATTTGCTGCCAGGCACAAATCTTTCTACTTCAATTCCAGTACGTCGTAACAAGTACAATTTCTAAAAACCAAGTGACATTAATGAGTGATTTGACCCTCGCGGTGATTCGCCAGAAGACCCTCAAGACGCGCATCAATTGCAGCGGCGTCGGGCTTCATACGGGTCGGCGCGTGACTTTGGCGATCGGCCCCGCGGCAATGGATACAGGCATTCAGTTCAAGCGCATCGATCCAGCCGGTCTCGGCGCGATCATTCCAGCGCGTTGGGACCATGTGGTCGATACGAAACTTTGTACTGTGATCGGCAATGGCGACGGAGTCGTCGTGAGCACGGTCGAGCATTTGATGGCGGCTTGTTCGGGACTGGGCATCGATAACGCGATGATCGAGATCGATGGGCCGGAACTGCCGATCATGGATGGCAGCGCCGACGCCTTCGTGTTCCTGATCGAATGCGCGGGCATCATCGAGCAAAGCGCCGCCCGCAAGCGGATTCGAATATTGCAGCCCATTTCGGTCGGCGACGATCAGTCGAGCGCATCTTTGGCCCCCGCGCCCTTCGCTTCGTTGGATTTCTCACTGGATTTCGCCAATCCGGCGATTGGGCGGCAGGAAAAATCGGTATTGCTCGAGGAAGACTCCTTCAAGCGCGAACTTTCGCGCGCCCGGACATTTGGTTTCGCCGACGAAGTCGAAATGCTGCAGAAGGCCGGCCTTGCACAGGGTGGATCGCTGGATAATGCGATCGTGATCGGCACCGACCGGATCCTCAATCGTGAAGGCCTGCGGTATGGCGACGAATTCGTCCGTCACAAAATGCTCGACGCCATGGGCGATCTCTACCTCGCCGGCGCGGCGATTGAAGGACGCTTCCGGGGCTCACGTTCCGGTCATGCTCTCAATAACAAGCTATTGCGAGCGCTCTTTGCCAATCCCGATGCCTGGGCCTATGTCGACGACACGACGGCAGCGCCCGAGTGGACCGACACGGAAATACTGCAGGCGACAGCCTGATTCGTCGACCTAGGCCCGGCGCGAGATCCTATAATTGCATCAGACCATTGCCGTGGCGGTGCATCCCCGTGCTATAGAATTGGGATGGACCGTTTTCCCCGGCCGTTTGCGTCTTTCGGATTCGCCATGACCGTTTCTTTACGTCTTCTACGCACGTTTCCGCTTCGTGCGCCCTTTGCCATGTTTGCGCTGGCCGCCTCGCTGTCTTTGGCGGCCTGCGAGACACCGGTCAATCCGCTGCAGGGAGAGCACTCGGTGAGTGATCTCTATAAGGCCGGCATGGACCAAATGAAGGACGAGAATTACGGCACCGCCGCCAAGATTTTCGACGCGGTCGAGCAGCAGCATCCCTATTCGGTTTGGGCCACCCGGGCGCAGCTCATGGCCGCCTACGCGGATTATCAGGGCCTGCGCTATGACGATGCCATCGATGCGCTAACCCGCTTCATCGAATTGCACCCCGGCAACCCGCATGTCGACTACGCCTATTACATGCGGGCGCTCTGTTATTACGAACAGATCGCCGACATCAGGCGCGACCAGCGCGCCAGCCAGCAAGCCTATGAAGGCTTCACCGACGTGATCCGCCGCTTCCCGGAAACGGCCTATGCACGCGATGCAGCTTTTAAGCTGGATCTTACGCGCGACCACTTGGCCGCCAAGGAAATGGACATCGGCCGCTGGTACGAAGGCCAGGGCAATTACATCGCGGCGATCACTCGCTTTAAGACGGTCGTCGACCGATTCCAGACCACAAGCCATGTGCCCGAGGCGTTGGAGCGCCTGACCGAATGCTACCTTGGGCTCGGCCTGAAGCCGGAGGCGCAAAAGGCGGCCGCAGTCCTTGGCTTCAACTATCCGAACTCACCTTACTATAAGCAGGCCTACGGCCTGATGACGAACGGCGAGATCGCGCACCCGGAAGACAAGGGCATCGTTACCCGCGTCTGGGATTCACTTTTCTACTAGCCAGCCGAACAGATGCTCGCCGGTCTCTCGATCCGCGATATCGTCCTGATCGAGCGCTTATCCCTGTCTTTCGCTCCCGGCCTCACGGTTTTGACCGGCGAGACGGGGGCGGGCAAATCCATATTGCTGGACGCCCTGGCCCTGGCATTAGGCGAGCGCGCTGATTCCGGGCTGATTCGGCACGGCGCAAGCCAGGCGGCAGTGACCGCCGAATTCGACTTGCCGGACGAGCATCCCGCCTTCGACATACTGGCCGAACAGGATCTGCAACCTGAGGGGCAGCTCGTTATCCGGCGCACCATCGGCGCCGATGGGCGCAGCCGTGGTTTCGTCAACGATCAGCCGGTATCGGTCGCCCTTCTGCGCCGCCTGGCCGAAAGCCTGGTCGAGATTCACGGTCAGTTCGAAACCCAAGGATTGTTCGACTCGAACACGCATCGGTTCGTCCTCGATTCCTATGGCGGGCTGGCCTCCTTGGGCGAGACGGTTCGCGGTGCCTGGCGTGACTGGTCGGCTGCGGAAGCCGAACTGGCTAAGTTGGTCGCGGCAGCCGAAGCGGCGCTGGCGGAGGAAGACTTTCTGAAGGAAGCCGTCGCCGAGTTGGAGCAACTGGCGCCCCAGCCCGGCGAAGAAGCGTTGCTGAGCGACGCGCGCCAGCGGCTACAACATCGCGAGAAACTGCTGGACGCGCTCAGCACCGCGCAGCGCGAGCTGGCGGGCGATCGTGGCGCTGAGCTCTCCCTGTCACAGGCACGCAGAGCGCTGGCCCGCCTTTCCGATCGTGCCGGGGAAATGTTCGACCCGATCATCGCCGCGTTGGACCGTGCGCAGATCGAGATCGGCGAAGGGCTGTCCGCGCTCGAAGCGACCGCATCGCAATTCGAGACCGAAGGGCAGGACCTGACCACAGTCGACGACCGGCTGTTCGAGCTGCGCCGTGTCGCCCGCCGCCATGGCGTCGCGGTCGATGAACTGGGCGCGCATCGTGGCGCGCTGGCCGACAAGCTCGCCGCCCTCGAGGATCGCGACAGCCGCGTCGCCGCGGCAGTCCGCCACGCCGGCGAACAGCGGGCCGTTTACGTCAAAGCGGCCGAAGCGCTGACCGCCGCACGCAAAAGCTGGGCCGAGAAACTGGATGTGGCGGTGGCGCGCGAACTCAAACCCTTGAAGCTGGACCGCGCCCGCTTTGCAACCAACGTCGCCGCGCTCGACGAGGGCGATTGGGGCGAATCAGGAGCCGACCGCGTGTCCTTCGCCGTTGCGACCAACCCAGGACAGCCACCCGGACCGCTGGCCAAGATCGCCTCTGGCGGTGAGCTGGCGCGATTCATGCTGGCGCTGAAAGTCGTGCTGGCACGGGCCTCGGCCGTGCCAGTGCTAGTCTTCGATGAGGTCGATAGCGGCATCGGCGGGGCGACCGCCGACGCCGTCGGCGAACGGCTGGCGCGCCTCGCCGAAACCCAGCAGGTTCTGGTCGTGACCCACAGCCCGCAGGTGGCGGCGCGCGGGGATCATCATTGGCAGGTTCGCAAGACGATGAAGGCAGGTGCGATGTCGACCGAAGTGCTGGCGCTCAACGATGCGGGCCGGCGGGAAGAAGTGGCGCGGATGCTCTCCGGCGCCGAAGTCACCGCCGAGGCGCGGGCCGCCGCGACGCGGCTGCTCGCTCGCCCGGCGCCGGGCAGCTTGCTGTGACGACGCGCGAAGATGCGGCGGCGGCGGTCGCCGCACTGAGCTTCGCGGAGGCCGAAGCCGAGATCGCCGCCTTGTCGGCGCGGATGCGGGAGGCAGACACCGCCTATTATCAGCAAGACGCGCCGATCATCAGCGATGCCGACTTTGATTCGTTGCGCTTGCGCGTCGAAGCGATCATCGCCCGCTTTCCCGAATTGGAGCGCGATGACAGCCCGACCAAGAAAGTTGGCGCCGCGCCGTCCCAGGGCTTCCGCAAGGTGCGCCATGCGGTGCCGATGCTCTCGCTTGGCAACGCGTTCAGCGCCGAGGATGTCACCGACTTCGTCGATCGCATCCGGCGTTTTCTGGGACTGAACGCAGATGCGACTGTCGCATTCGTAGCCGAGCCCAAGATCGACGGCCTGTCCTGTGCGCTTACCTATGAAAAGGGCGAATTGACGCTCGCCGCGACGCGTGGCGACGGCGAAGAGGGTGAGGATGTGACCGCCAACGCCCGGCAGGTCGGCGACATTCCCAATAAGCTACAAGGCAGTGACTGGCCTGATATCGTTGAAATTCGTGGCGAGATCTATATGGAGCGGGCGGCCTTCGCGGCGATGAATGCCAAACGGGAAGCTGCCGGCTTGCCGCTTTTCGCCAATCCGCGAAACGCCGCTGCCGGCAGCCTGCGGCAGCTGGATGCTAGGATCACCGCCGAGCGCCCCGTCCGCTTCTTCGCCTACACCTGGGGCCGGCATTCGGAAAAGCTCGGCGACACGCAAACCGCGGTCCGGCAGCAATTTGCCAAATGGGGCCTGCCGCTCAACCAACCGACCGCCAATGTCGGAGATGCAGAAGGGCTAATAGCCTTTTACAATGCTATTCAAGGCAAGCGTCCCGACCTGCCCTTCGATATCGATGGTGTGGTCTACAAGGTCGATCGGCTCGATCTGCAGGACCGGCTGGGCTTCGTCAGCCGTGCACCGCGCTGGGCGATCGCCCATAAATTTCCCGCTGAGCAAGCGCGGACCACAGTCGAAAAGATCGAAATTCAGGTCGGCCGCACCGGCGCGCTCACCCCTGTCGCCCGGCTGACTCCGGTGACGGTGGGCGGCGTCGTCGTGTCGAACGCGACTTTGCATAACGAAGATGAAATCCGCCGTAAGGATATCCGTGTCGGCGATACGGTGGTCATCCAGCGCGCCGGCGATGTGATCCCCCAGGTGGTCAGCGTTGCGTTGGAAAAACGTCCCGCCGATTCAGCGCCTTATGTCTTCCCCGACAAATGCCCGATCTGCGGCAGTAATGCGGTCCGCGACGAGGGCGAGGTGGTGCGACGCTGCACCGGCGGACTGATCTGCGCTGCGCAGGCAACCGAACGGCTGCGCCATTTCGTGTCGCGCGGCGCGTTCGATATCGAAGGTATGGGGGATGAGAATATCAAGCTGTTCTATGAAGGTGGCCTGATCAAATCGCCGGCCGATATTTTTCGGTTGAAGGAGCATGAGGACGAAGTCAAACGCCTGGTGGTTCAACGCCGCGAACAGCAATCGGTGGCACGCCAAGCCGCCAAAGCTGAGGCAGGCAAGGTTGCGAAGGCAACCAAGAAAGCACCGCCGGAATTCAAGGACGTCGCCAATCTGCTGGCCGCCATCGATTCGCGGCGCAATGTCGGGCTCGACCGGTTCATCTACGGGCTCGGTATGCGCCATGTCGGCGAAACGACAGGGCGTCTGCTGGCGCGCAGCTATGGCACGCTCGACCATTTCATCGAGGAGATGGAGAAGGCCGCCCACCGCGAGACCCATGCCTGGGCGGAACTGCTGTCGATCGACGGTATCGGAACCGTGGTCGCCGAGGCGATCACCGACTTTTTCGGGGAGGAACATAACCGTGCAGTGATCGACGCTTTAAAGGCGGCGGGCGTCGATCCGCAGCCCTTGGAAAGGCAGGAAACCGACTCACCGGTCGCCGGTAAGACCGTGGTCTTCACCGGTAGCCTGGAAACCATGACCCGCCCCGAAGCCAAGGCGCGCGCTGAATCGCTCGGCGCCAAAGTTGCCGGATCGGTATCGAAGAAGACCGATTTTGTTGTGGCGGGCGAAGATTCTGGGTCGAAACTGAAGGCAGCGCGGGAACTTGGCGTGACGGTATTGACCGAGGCCGAGTGGCTGGAGCTAATCCAGGCATAATTTGATCCGCAGGGGCATTGCATCATGGCTGGAGGCATTCCCGAGGGCTTCGTCCCATATTCCCAGCCGAGCCCTTTTCTCGATCGGATCGGCCCGGTCTATGAACGCCGCTCCGGCGACAGCGTGACGTTCGGCCTGATCGTGCTGGATCATCACTGCAACAGGCGAGGCATCGCCCATGGCGGTTTGCTGGTCACGTTGGCGGACGTTGCGCTGGGAAAGACAGCGGAGTGGCTGAACCGTCCGCCCGCCCGTTTGATAACCACCAGCATCGCATACGATTTTGTGGGCAGTACCAAACTCGGCGACTGGATCGAGGCACAAAGCGACTTTTACAAGGTCGGGCGCGAAGTTGCCTTCGCCAACTGCTATTTTCGCGTGAACGGCAGGGTGATCGGGCGTGCCAACGGGCAGTTCAAGGTCGCGTCCGAGGCGTAAGTTGCGGGGCGAAGAAGAGCGGCTAGGTCCCGGCGTATTAGCCTGATACAATAGTGATGCCTGGAATTGAAAGCCGGGCGATCCATATGACAAAAATCGCGCTCGGCCGGTCATGGAGGCGGCGAAATTGAGCACAGACGAATTCATCCGTATCGGCGACGCCGCGCGTCTGTTAGCCTTTCACCTGGGGCAACGCTTCGCGTCCAACGGACATGCCCACCTAGGAACCGCGCGCGACAAGCTTTTAACTGCAGCGCAAAACGGCGAGTTTCCGATCGTCGCCGGCACCGAGTCCTGGTCGGTGGCTGCATCTTTCCCGCTCCCCGCCGAGTGCGTGCATGGCCTCAAGGCCGACAATATCGATTGGGACGAAAGTGTGTTCGACGCATCGTCCGATGCGCCTGTCGCGGCTACGGCGGCGATACAGCAGCTTCACTCGGGACCGGCCGTCCTGTGGGTGCCGACGGCCGGTGTCACCGGCAGTTTCAAGATCGATAGCCAGACCGTCGGAAAGTGGAACCGGCGTTAGGCATCGAACCGCTGGCGCGAACTAACGCCGACGCCAAGTCTTTTTCGTCGATTTCTCCGACAGGCGCACTTGATAGTTCGCGATCCAGGCTTCTGCCGCGGCCTCACTGGCGAAGCTTTTGACCGTGGTGGGAAAACTATCCGGGATCGTCACCTCGATCCCGTATGATTTGTCATCCTGAAGAAAGATGCGGAAAGTCGTGGCCGAGGGCGATTCTTCGATGCTCATCTCTCCTATATGGTGATGATGGCGCCGAAGCGCCACAGCAATTGCACGGGGTCTTTGAAAAACCATATCGCGGCAATAGATCTTACGCTCCGCCCGTTGCGTCGTGTCACCGTTTCATGCACTTCTTGCCTCCATGAGCCATATCGAACCCGGCATTTTCGTTCGCCATGATCCCCTGGTCGAACCGGTGCCCGTCATATTCGACAGTCCGCATAGCGGTGCCGATTATCCGGTCGATTTCTCCTATGCCTGCTCGCCCAAGCTGTTGCGGCAGGCCGAGGATGCGCATGTCGACAGGCTGTTCTCAGCTGCCCCCGAAACAGGCGCCACGCTGATCGCCGCCCTGTTTCCCCGCAGCTATATCGACGTCAATCGCGCCGTCGACGATATCGACCCGCAGTTGCTGGACGTGCCCTGGCCGGGTCCGGTTTCGACCAGCGACCGCGCTCGCGTCGGCATGGGTCTGGTCAGGCGCGTGTGCCGGCCGGGCTTGGCGATGTACGACCGCAAACTGTCCGTGCCCGAGATCACGCACCGCATCGACCGCTATTACCGCCCCTATCACGCAGCGGTGGCGGATGCGATAGAACAGGCCGTCGACCGGTTCGGCGCGGTCTGGCATGTGAACTGCCATTCGATGCCGTCATCCCGCGGACCCCGCATACCGGTCAGCGGATGGGAACGGGCGGATTTCGTCCTCGGCGATCGCGACGGCACGACGTGCGGCGCGGGCTTCCGCCGTCTGGTCCAAGGAACGCTGCAGCGAATGGGATATGATGTGCGGATCAACGATCCTTACAAGGGTGTCGAACTGGTCAGGCGGTTCGGACAGCCGCATCTGGGGCGGCATTCGCTGCAGATCGAGGTCAATCGCCGCCTTTATATGAATGAAGAAACGCTGGAGCCGAACGCCGGCTTCGAGCGGCTCAAGCGTGACATCGATAACTTGGTCGCCGCTATCGCCCCATATGCGCGCGACGAGCTGATGGCGGCGGCCGCCGACTAAACCGACGCCGCATCCAAGGTCAACACAAGGTGAAAGCGATGATCACATTGCGTGTATCTGGCCGGCTATTCGGGCTTCCCGATGCCAGCCCTTTCGTGACCAAGGCTGAGATGTTGCTGAAACTGGCAGGCCTGCCTTACGCGACGGAAATCGGCGACCTGCGGGCGGCGCCCAGAGGCAAGCTGCCCTGGCTCGAGGATGACGGTGTTGTCGTACCGGATTCGACCTTGATCCGGTTTCATATCGAGCGGAAATATGCATTTGATTTCGATAAGGGCTTGCTCGCACCGGAGCGGGGAGTTGCCTGGGCGGTCGAGAAGCTGCTCGAAGATCATTTCTATTGGGCGATGCTCGACGCACGCTGGATGAATGATGAGAATTTCGCGAAGGGACCGGCACAATTCTTTTCGGGTGTGCCAGAACCCGCCCGCGCCAGCGTGATGGAGAAAGCGCGCGCGCTCGTTGCCACCAATCTCAAGGGCCACGGCATGGGCCGGTACAGCCAAAACGAGATCGCAGCGCTGGCCAAGCGCGCACTTGGCTCGGTTACAGCCATCTTGGGTGACAGGCCCTATTTAATGGGCGAGAGGCCCTGCGGGGCCGATGCATCAGTTTTCGCTTTCGTGACCGGCGCGCTGTGTCCGCTGTTCACCACGCCGCTGGTGGATTTGGCGGCCAGCCGCCAAAATCTTGTCGATTATCGCGACCGGTTGATGGGCCAGTATTTTCCCGAGATGCTCGCGACCTGAGCCTACAGGACGTCGCCGAAGGACGCCGGCCACGCCTCGATCAACGCGGCGTCAAGATCGGACATCGTTGCACCGATGCCAAGCGCGGCCAGCGACGTCACACCATGCTCGCTGATGCCGCACGGCACGATCCCGGCATAATGCGATAGGTCAGGCGCCAGATTGATCGCAGTGCCGTGATAGGTGATCCAATGGCGTACCCTGACCCCGATGGCGGCGATCTTGGCCTCCGTTCCCGGCAGGCCGCCGAAGCGTTCCATCTCCACCCATAGGCCGACACGCCCTGCCCGCCGCTCCGCCGTGACGCCCAGCGTCGCCAGCGCCGCCATAATCCAGCTTTCCAATGCTGCGACATAGGCGCGGATGTCGGGATTGCGTCGCCGCAGGTCGAGCATGACATAGGCAACGCGCTGACCGGGGCCATGATAGGTCAATTGGCCGCCGCGGCCGGTTTCGTGGACGGGAAAACGGGCATCGAGCAAGTCCGTTGCCTTGGCGCTGGTTCCGGCGGTGTAAAGCGGCGGATGCTCCACCAGCCAGACCAGTTCGCCGCGTTCGCCGGCACGGATCGCGGCGACGCACGCCTCCATGGCGGCCACGGCCTG
>JAQGIF010000051.1 GCA_028291345.1 Rhodospirillales bacterium
CGGATTGACGTGACATGGAGGGGCTCATAGTCTCCTGTCAGGTGAACCTGCGAGAGACGCAATGACCGTAAGTGTTTCGGAAAGGCTGCGCGACGCACTCGAACGCCTGGACCAGGCGATCGACCGCCTGGATGCCAGCATTTCGGCCGGAAACGGTACAGCCTCGCCGGCCGGCGAGGCTGTACCGTCGGCCGATACCGTCGCTATCGCCGCTCGGCTCGACCGGATAATCGAACGTGTCGAAACCGCGCTCGCGGACTAAACCAATACGGGATAAATCCTCCTTTCCGGGAAGAAACCAATGCCTAAGGTCGATATCAGCATCAACGGCCGGCTCTATCCGGTCGCCTGCGACGAGGGGCAGGAGGGACGGTTGCGGGACCTTGCCGGCCTGCTCGACCAGCGCGTACGTCAGCTTGCCGGGCCCAGCCCGGTAGGCGCGGTCGGCGAGACCCAGATACTGGTGCTGGCCGGCCTGATGTTGGCCGACGAGCTGACAGAGACCAAAGCCTACCTGGAAAGCCACCATGCCGGCCATGATCATGATGTCCTGGCCCCGGCTGCCGCACCGGCGGCTGAGGGGCTCGTCGACGAGGAATTGCTGATCGCGGCGGTCGATCATCTTACCAATCGTATCGCGGTCATTGCAGACCGGCTCCAGCAGGCCTAGATTAATAGACGGAAGGTTTCTGCGCGGCCCGTCAGGCCAGCTTTATCCCAGGGGCCGTAATTTATTCGCATTGGGAGCTGTCTCTGATCGGATCGTGGTCCGATTATATGGCTCCCCCCTGGTAAACAGGGCCACTGCGGATAGCACACGCCAACGACCGTGCGGATCCTTCCACCTCTCCCGATACAGTTCCCGTCATTGCGAGCGGAGCGAAGCAATCCAGAGCCTCTCGCCGGAAGCTGGGCGAGAGGCTCTGGATTGCTTCGTCGCTGCAACCCCCGTAATGACGTTGTCTTGCGATCGAGAAAAGACTTATGAGTTTACCGCGATGAGACTGCTTTTTCTCGGCGACATCATGGGGCGCACCGGCCGTGAGGCGGTGATCGCCCAGATGCCCGAACTCCGCCGCAAGCTCGATCTCGATTTCGTCGTCGTGAATGGCGAGAACGCCGCCCACGGCTTCGGCATCAGCGAGACCATCGCCAAGGACCTGCATGCCGCCGGCGTCGATTGTATCACCACCGGCAATCACATCTGGGACAAGAAGGAGATCGTCGGCTATATTGAGCGCGACCAGCGCCTGCTGCGTCCCATCAACTATCCCGACGGCACCCCCGGCAGGGGCGCCGTCATATTGCAGGCGCGCGACGGCCGCCGCGTGCTGGTCGTCAACTTGATGTGCCGCCTGTTCATGGACGCCCTGGGCGACCCGTTCGCCGCGCTCGACAAAGTGTTGAAGCAGAACCCGATGGGCCGCGCATGCCAGGCGGTCATTGTCGATGTCCATGGCGAGGCGAACAGCGAAAAGATGGCCTTCGGCCATTTCTGCGACGGCCGCGCTTCGCTCGTCATCGGTACCCATACGCACGTGCCCACTGCCGACAACCAGATATTCCCTGGCGGCACTGCCTATATGACCGATGCCGGCATGTGCGGCGACTATGACAGCGTCATAGGCATGCAAAAGGACGCCGCGCTGGCGAAGTTCGTCAAGAAGATGCCCGGCGAACGCCTGACCCCGGCGGAAGGGCCGGCAACGATTTGCGGCGCGTTCGTGGAGACTGACGACCTGACCGGGCTGGCGAAGCGGATCATGCCTGTGCGAGTCGGGGGGCGGCTGGACCAGGCTTTGCCGACAGTGGTGTCGAGAAGGCCGGCGCTGGTTTAGCGCGCAGCGCAGGGTTCATCGGTTTCTGTCGCCGTCGCGTTTTATCGAGATTGAATCCCGCTCTCCACTGGTTCCAGAAAGCGGGATAGGTTCCCGATCCATTTACGCGACACGTCGATGTCGGCGCCTCCCGCTGCATCTTCTAGACCGGCGCCGATGTCGGTAATCCCCTGGAAGCCGAACCCTCCCCCGGATCCCCGCAGATTGTGCCCTAGGATCGTCACGGCTTCGAAGTCCGCCAGATCCAGGGCCTCGCGCATCATGAATGACGTTCTGCCGGCAATTCTCCAGATAGGCGGGGGGAGTGCGTTCCGCCAATTTCCGCGCCGCGCGCGAAGCCCTGTCGTTTGTGCCGCCGTTCTCTTGCAACGATCGTGTTCTGACTGAGGAATAGTCCTTAGATCGTCTGGAGCAACACATCCTGTTTGATCGGCTTGGTTGATAGACCGTGCACCCGCCCGCAAGACACGTCTCACGGTCGCCCTTCAAGGCAGAGGCGGTCAAAGCGATGATCGGCGTCGGTGGCCGATCGTTCGCCTTTTTCCAGGCCCGGATCGTCCGCGTCGCGGTTAGACCGTCCATGGCCGGCATCTGCCATCAAGACAAGATCGTAGGTGCCGGCCTTGAACATCGCGCAGGCGATGAGCCCGTCTCGGCAACGCCGATCTGATAGGGCGTATCGTCCAGATAGGCGAGCGCGATCGTGCAGTTGTCGGGAGAGTCCTCGGCCATGAGGATGCGCAGCGGCCGCAGCGGTGCCTCGGGATCGGTGCCGACGGGTGCACTCACTGGCCTGTCGACTTCGCTGGTAACCCAGATCCGATCGCCCATCAATTCGACCCCAGGCGCTTCGAAATCGTCAGCCCGAGACCTGAGCCGCCGAACCGGCGAGTCGTCGGAGAGTCGGCTTGGGTAAAACGCTCGAACACCCGGCTCAACTTCTCTTTCGCAATGCCAATGTGTGTATCCGATATTGTGAACCGCAGTGCGGTTGGCGCCGAACAGTCCTATCTTGCTCGACCTTCAAGAAGACCGCGCCAGCCTTTGTGAACTTGATCGCGTCGCCGAGCAGGTTGAGCAGCACCTGCCTCAGCCTGCTCGGGTCACCGACGAGATCGTTGTTTGCGCCCGGTGCGATCTCGCACACCAACCTCAAACCTTTCTCATAGGCCAGTGGGGCCACCATCTCGATCACCTTCCCAAGATAGTCGCTGAGCGAGAAGCCGGTTTGTTCAAGGTCGAGCTGCGAAGCCTCGACTTTGGACAGGTCGGGTATGGCATTGATGAGATTCAGCAGGTTGTCGCCCGAACGCCGGAAAATCTGGACGTATTTGTCTTGCTCGGAAGAGAGAGGTGGTGACTGGCTCGATCGTTCCAGGTTCACCAGGGCGGATTAGTGAAGAAGCTCTTCGACTGAAAATTCAAGTTGAGCCGGAGAATAGGGTTTTTGAAGGAACTGGCCGCCGCCGAACAATTCCGTCATATCGGCCGTCAAGGGCGTTCCGTACAGTACCCTCAAATACGCCGAAGCGAAATCGCCTGATTGGCAATGTCGTATCCACCAAAGGCCAATGCATCCAGCGTATATCGGCCTTGGTTGCCAATGTTCCTGAAAATCACACAAATTTGTTAGAATTGCGGTGAAAGTGCATTCAACATCCAGAAGGTTTGCGCCACCGGTGCCTAGGGAATTAACCGCGCTATCGCCATAATCCTGTAACCTTGATCAGAGATATTCACCCCCAATGAGGGAAAGCTGAACACATGCCAAAGCCCATAGAGATCGATTTCGTTTCGGACGTGGTCTGCCCCTGGTGTGTCATCGGGCTTCGCGAATTGGAGACGGCGCTCACGCGCCTCGCCGATGTCGTCACGCCGAACATTCAGCTGCAGCCGTTCGAACTCAACCCGACGATGCCGCGCGAGGGCCAGGGTATGGCCGAGCATATGATGCAGAAATTCGGTCGCTCCATGGATCAGTCGGGCGGTGTGCGGGAGGCTCTGCAGGCGCGCGCCGCCGACGTCGGGTTCACCATCGCGATGAACGAAAACAGTCGCATTTATAACAGCTTCGACGCCCATCGGCTGCTGCATTGGGCGGGGTTAGAAGACGGGCGGTCAGCGCTAGAAGAGGGGAGGGCCGGGCTCCAGGGGCGTCAGGTCGCACTGAAGCACGCGCTGTTCGGCGCATATTTCACTGAGAACCTGAACATCGCCGATTATGACATACTGGTCGCGAAGGCTGCGACCGTCGGGCTCGACGGCGCCCAGGCGCGGGATGTCCTCGAGAGCGGCCGTTACAAAGCCGAGGTGCTGGAAACCGAAGAAATCTGGAAAAAGTCCGGCATCAGCTCGGTGCCGTCCATCGTGGTCAATCGGAAATACTTGATCTCCGGCGGCCAGACGGCGGCGGTATTCGAAGAAAGCCTTCGGCGGATCGCCGCGGAAACCCCCTGACACCCTCCTGATGCGTCGAGAGGCGCAGGTCAGTCCTTGACGGTGGATGCGCGATAGATCATGTCGATTGCCGCCGCCAGAGCCGTGTCGAACTCGGTATCGTCCATCGGGTATTTGAGGCCATCCAGCAGAGCCCGCGAAAAGCTCGCGATGATGCCGTGATTTGCGGCCAGGCGCCTGCAGGCGTCGTCCAAAGTATAGCCCCCTGACAGCGCCACGACCCCAGTCACGCGGTCATGACCGATGAGTGGCGCGTAATGATCCGGCACTTCGGGAAGCGTTAGCTTGATCATCACCTGCTGCCCATCCTGCAGCCCGTCCAGCCCCTTGACCAGCTCATCCCGCAGGATGGCTTCCGCGCCGGCCTTCTCGGGGCTCTTGATCGAAACTTCCGGCTCCAGGATCGGCACCAGCCCATGTGCGATGATCTGCCCCGCCACCGCAAATTGCTGCGCCACGATGGCGGCAATTCCCGTTCTCGAAGCCTGGTTGATGACCGATCGCATCTTGGTGCCGAAAATGCAGTGCTCCACCGCCCGCGCGAGCAGCGGGTCCAGTCCCGGGATCGGCTTCATGAGGCTGACGCCGTCTTTTTCCGCCTCCAGTCCCTTATCAACTTTCAGGAACGGAACGACGCCCCGGTCTTCCCAGAGATAGGCCGGCACAGGCTTCCCCATCGCCAGCCCGTCCATCGTGCCTTCGAACAGGATGGCGCCGATGACCTTATCTCCGCTGAAGGACGGCGCGCTCATGACCCGCACGCGCATTTCGTGTATCAGCTGGAACATCTCGGCATCGTCATGATAGGCATCGTCCGGAATGCCGTAGGCCCGCAATGCGCCCGGCGTCGATCCGCCGCTCTGGTCCAGCGCGGCCAGGAAGCCCCTTTTCGCAGAGATTTGGGCCATCATCATGTTATCGGCCATGGCGGTCATCCTCGGTTGCTGTGATCTCGTGGCCCGTTCGGCGGAGCAGTGCCTGTGACCGTGCGAAGTCCTCGGACTTAATGAAGAAAGGCCTCATCAAGGCCGAAACCGCGAAGACTCCGATTCCGCTCTCGGGATTGCGGTGACTGTTTACGAACTCTCTAGCTGACGTGCCGGCTCTGCGGCTAAGTGAGCCGCCCCTACCAATGGTGGTGATGCCATCCTCCGCCCCAGTGGCCGCCGAATCCGAAAGAGAGCGAGCCGATGAATGGGGCCCCATAACCAAAGGGGCCGTAATAACCCCAGGGATAATAGCCGTCATAGCCGTACCCAAAACCTGAGGAATAATAGGGTTGGGCCGGGCCGAAAGCAGCAGGCGAGGTCGGAACCTGGTTGCCGTGCGTACTCATGCATTGGGCGTAGGCGATGTTATAGCGCCGCTGGAGGTCATAGCTCGAGCCGCTTGAATATCCGGCGCCCAGCCCGGTCCCGAGAACTGCTCCGGAAGTCGCGCCGATCGCAGCACCGGTCCCGCCGCCGGCCGCGGCACCCAGGCCCGCGCCGAGAGCCGTCCCGAGAATTGCTCCACCCACGGCCTGGTTGTTCACATATTGAGCCTGACCGCCAACCTCCCGGCTGGCGTAGCTCTTGCAGACGGTCTGATCCTGCACAAAGGCGTCGAAATTCTTGTTTGGCGCCGGCATGACCGCGACCGTCGGCCCTGTCGGTTGCGTCGCGCACCCGGCCAGCGCGAAACAAAGCGCTGCACCTCCAAACACAATAGCCGAACGGTTCGCCATCGTCATATCCTCGATTACGCCGCGGAAGGTGTTTTGCACATCGTCGCACAAGTTAAACGAGATGGCTCCGAGGCCGGTTCCGTCAAGGCGCGGTCGCCATCACCACAACAACAAATCCGGGAAGGGGCAGGCGTTAGTTATGGGGGTCAGCCGCCGGGAATCCCCGGATTGATTGCCGTCGCCGCGCCGGCGTCCTTGCCGGCCTCGAATGCCGTCGGTGAGACCATCCGGCTCGCGCGCCGCTCTGTCCGCAGGTTCAAATTCAGCTTCTCCAGTTCGGCATCGACCACGGCGGCCTTCAGGATCACCAGATCGCGCCCGGTGCTCCTGCTCGCCGCGTCACGTTCAGCCTTCATCGCCGTCAGCTTGTCGGCGAGGGACGCGACCATGCCGAGGGTGAACGAGGCGTTCGCCATATGCCGGTCCTGGTGCCGAAACCGGCGATAATCGGCACTGTTCTTATACCGGCCCAGCTCTGATCGAACGGCGGCATCGATCAATTCGGTCAGATAATGCGCGACTTCGACGTCCGCGCGCAGCCCGAAGAATACGTATCGCGCCTCGCCCGCCTGGTTCTTTTCACGCCAAACCCGGCAATCGCAGAATATCGCAATGCCGCCGATGCAATCGTCGAGCGGAATGCGCTTCTTGCGGTGGGTCTCATAGGCCCGCCGGTCGCAGGGGCCATGGCGGATTTCGACATCGGTCAGCGACAGGTCGTGTCGGTCGAGTAGCTCGGCGACCTTCATCGCGGCCAGCAGAGCCTCGGCCTCGGTACAGCCATTGTCGGTCGTCTTCGCCCGCAAACCCTGGATGCGGGTGTAGAGCTTGTCGAGAGCGGCCTGGTCGGGGATTGCGTTCAAGACTGGATGACGTCTTCCGGCCCAAAATAGGCCTGCAGCGCAGCTTTCATCGTCGCTTCGGATGGCATCGTCTTCCCCCTCTAAGTACGAATAGCTTTAGGCGAAGCCCGCCTTGAGGAAAAGCCCCCAACACGCGAACTATATGTTTGTTGCTATCTGGTTTGGTTGCAATTATGAATAAACGTACTGTCGTCTAATTGAATTTCGGGAAGAGTAGTTTTTCATTTATTGATCCGACCGGCGTCTATGGTTGTCTTCGAGTCGTCGCCGTGTTTTGTCCGTTGTCTACATGGTCGTGGTTTGCCGAGGCCCAAATCGTAGCTGCCGTCTCGCAACTCTTGAACGTCGGCGGCTAGCTGCGACGACGTCGAGCCGGCTGAACCAGCGCTTCCTCAGTCCCAATCTCACCAGATATTAATCTCTGGACTGTCAACGTCGTTTCATCGTCGATCTCATCTGCGTGTCTGATCGTACGGACGCTTGCGGGCGCGATAAGCGATTGCGAAATCGTTAATCCACGATTCTGGTCAAGCCACTTCTTCCGACTCTCCTCCGAGACCTTCAGCGCCAATTCCAAAAAGTGTGAGATCTCGATCTCATTCGTTGCACGAGCCAGATTCAACGCGAGCAGGATTCTATCACTCAAGCGCCGATTCAACTCTGGGATGGCCGACGCGTCAATCTCGTATCCAACACCGGACTGCGCCCGGATAGTCATCCCTGTCACCTGAATTTTCTTCCGCAAGGAATGGAGTGCGACTCGTATCGACGCGGCCGCAGTATCAGGCTCATTATAACCATAGACCATCCGGATTAATGTATCGACAGGCGTAGGTCGCGCCCTATTGTTCAGGAGTACGCGCAATATATCAGACTCATGCGGGGACAGTCTGATGATTATTCCGTTATAATATATCTTGTTGTGTATGTAATCAAACTCAAATCTTGGTCTTTTATCTTGATTCATTGTTACCAACTGCCATGGCGGTACTATTTATCGATATCATGAACAAATTATTTTACTCCGACTTGCCTTGCCTTCGCAAAAATGTTGGAGGCGGTTTCTTTAGCGTCTTCTATGTCACAGGCTGTAAACGTCGGGTTATCGCGACCGGTTAGCACGTCTCGGATGCAGTCCAGTGCAATTTTGCTCAAGGGAGCTGCGATCACCTGGCGAACGGGAAACAACGGGGGTTTGCTACTGACGTTTTTTCCTCACCAATAGAAAAGTAGGCTTCCGCATGTCATTGACCGTTTTTTGCTGTGAAGTAAGTAAACTGCCAACCAGCTCCGGAAGACCGTCTTGCAGAAAATTGCTTCATCCCGTCACATCATCCTATTCGGCAGTCACGCAGGTCACACGGTGGCCGTAGAAATGCTGTAATGATTTTGTTTCAGGACCACGGCCAAGTATTCATTCCCGCATAGTATCGCGCAATGGCGTTTAGCCCGTGAAATACTTTCTTGTCCAAATTCGCTCGGGTTAACGTGGGGCAAAGTGGGTTACCCCAAGCCTTCGCGTTCCCCGTGATAAATTAT
>JAQGIF010000067.1 GCA_028291345.1 Rhodospirillales bacterium
ATCGAACCGGGCTCATGATTCAGAACGCGGTCGAACGGCTTGCGGAGCCTGCTTGCCGAGCGTGGTGATCAGATGATCCACGAGAGCGCGCACCTTGGACGACGGGTGCGGCCCGCCGGGAAAGACGGCGTGAGCTTCGACCGGTTCGAGCGCGTAGTCGGCCAGCACCGGAACGAGGGCGCCTGATGCGAACTCCTCCCGGCACATCCAGACCGAAGCGACGGCGAGGCCGAGTCCTGCCTTGACACAGGCGATCACCCCTTCGGCCGAGGCGGTTTGGATGCGGCCGCCGACAGTGATCGACACCGGCGCGCCGTCGCGGATGAAGGTCCAGCCCGTTCGGCCTGATCCACCGGGCCCGAATATGCAATCATGCGATGAGAGGTCAGACAGAGTGTTGGGGACGCCGCGCGCCGCGAGATAGGCCGGTGAGGCGACGACGTAGCGCGGTGACGTGGCGAGCCGGCGGGCGCCGAACCCGGAATCGGGCAAGCGGCCGACCCGGATCGCGATGTCCGCGCCCTCGACGATCAGATCCTGCTGGTCGTCGGATATCACGAACTCGACCTCGAGCCTGGGATGCGCGGCGAGGAAGGGCGGCAGGATCGGAATGATCTCGCGGACGCCGAATGCGACCGACATGGCGATGCGCAACGAGCCGCCGAGGCTGTCGGCCGCCCGGACCGCATTCTCGGCGTCCTCCAGTCCGCGCAACAGCGGCCGTACCTCCTTGGAGGAAGCCCGCCCCGGCATCCGTCGGCACGACGCGCCGCGTGGTCCTGAGCAGCAATTTTACACCCAGCCGCTCTTCGAGTTCACTCATGATGCGCGAGACCGACGGCTGCGATAGACCAATCTCCCGCGCGGCGCGCGAAAAGCTACGGCTCTCCGCCACACGGGCAAAAATCAGAAGCTCCTGAAGCCGATCACTCATTTGCCGAATGAATAAATGATGTTCGCATTCACTGGATACTCCATGCAGCGCGGATAATCCATCTTCTGACGAGGCGACACGGTCGCCCACGACAGCAACCGAAATCCTTAGGAGAACCCCATGTCCCTTCAAGACCGCCTCGACGCGTTCAAGGCTGATTTCGAAGGCGGCAAGCCGCCCTACAACGCTCCGCCCGAAGCCATCGCGATCATGCATCGCGCCACAGACGAGTTGATCGCATCGGGGCAGGCGGCCCGCACCAAACAGATCGGCGATAAGGCGCCGGAGTTCGAGCTCGTCGATCCCGACGGACGCTCGGTGCGCTCGGCCGATCTACTTATGCAGGGACCGCTGGTCCTCACATTCTATCGTGGGGTCTGGTGCCCCTATTGCAACATGGAGCTGCAAGCGCTGCAGGAGGCACTGCCGGCGCTCGAAGCGGGTGGCGCCAAATTGATCGCGATCTCGCCCCAAACGCCGGTCAACAGCCGCAAATCTGTGCGCCAGAACAAGCTCAGCTTTCCGATCCTCAGCGACTCGGGCGGCAGGGTAGCCGAAGCGTTCGGGCTACGGTTCGCGCTCCCCGATTATATGGTCGCGCTCTACAAGAGCTTCAAAAACGATCTGCCCGCCTTCAATGGCGATCCGTCTTGGACGCTGCCAATGCCAGGCCGATATGTAATTGGGACCGACGGCGTTATCGCCTATGCCGAGGTCAATCCTGACTACACGCGCCGCCCGGATCCGTCCGAGCTGCTTTTTGTCCTCGACCGCCTGCGAACCCGCAACGAGGCCTCAATACCGCCGATGCCGGGGCCGGCATCGGCACCACTCTCACAGACGGAGACATCGAAATGAATAGTTTGAAAGGCAAGGTGGCCATCGTCACCGGTGCATCCAAGGGAATCGGCGCCGCGATCGCCAAAGGGTTAGCCGCGGCTGGCGCTGCGGTTGCAGTGAACTATGCGTCCGACAGGGAAGGCGGCGAGCGCGCGGCGGCGGAGATCGTCGCAAAAGGCGGCAAGGCGGTCGCGATACGGGCCGACATGGCCAAGGCGGCCGACGTCAAGCGCTTATTCGAGGAGACGAAGCAGGCTCTGGGTCAGCCGAACGTGCTCGTGAACAACGCCGGCACCTTCAAGTTCGAGCCCCTCCAAGACGTTACCGAAGCGGAATTCCATCGCCACTTCGATCTCAACGTTCTCGGACCGATGCTGGCAATTCAGGAGGCGCTCAACTACTTCCCGGCCGAAGGCGGCAGCATCGTCAACATCAGCTCGATCTCGAGCGAGAGCCCGGTAGCGAACTCGAGCCTCTATTCGGCCACGAAGGGCGCGCTGGACACATTGACACTGGCGCTCGCCAAGGAACTTGGGGCGAGGAAAATTCGAGTCAACACCGTCGCTCCTGGCTATACGGACACGGAGGGCAACCAGCGGATCGGCTTTGTCGGTAGCGCCGAAGGACAAGCCTTAGTTGCGGCCACGCCGTTGGGCGGCCGGTTCGGCCGGCCAGAAGAAATTGCCCCGGCGGTGGTGTTCCTAGCGTCAGACGACGCAGCCTGGCTGACCGGGGAGAGGATCAACGCTTCCGGCGGCGTGCACTGAGTCTAGGCAAGATCTCTGAGCGCCGGCGTCGCGGCACCTCTGGGGCGTCGCGGCGCGGCTTGGCCGGTCGATTCGTCGGTCTCAATGGCCGCTCCTGGAAGTAGAGCCGCGCTCTCTAGTCACGTGGCGGCAGTCGCCTCAGGGTCAAAATTTGCCATGTGTGGCCAGCAAGAATCCGCCCCCGAGCGCCCACTCCTCTGCGATCGAGTCATCAGAAAGGAAGCAACGATGGCACCGGCCTACCATCTGGAACTCGCCGTTTGCGGTCACCCGACGGGGCAGGCGGCCACCTGCGCCGCCGCGATATGCGCTTGGTCTGAGGGCGTCGATCCCGGTTAACTTGACGGCATCGTTCGGCAGAGCGGATCAACCGAAGAGCCCAACGTATCACGCGTAAGGAAAACAGCTGCTGCGATCAAGCGTCAGGCCGAACTGCTTGGCCAGCGCGCCGATCGCCCCTCCTTCGGATGGATACGGGTCGCTGTTCGCTCGGCCGACAATGATGATGTGGAAGTCGACCGTGCGCCTCCCGCCGGGTGGCAGCATGGCGGTTGCGAGCCCGTTCCCCTCCGCGTCGCGGAGCGTCAGGAACACGGGCATCTGGCGCTGGATATAGTCGTTGAGCCCAATATCCCGCTCGATATAGGAGGTCGCAGGGGAAGGCTGGTAGCTTTGCGCGGCCTTTTCCCGCTCACGGCGGAAATATTTTTCGACCGCGTGCTGCATGAGTTCGGATTCCTGCAGCGCCTCGAACTCGGTCTCAATCCGAAACCAAGTCTTTTTGTCCGGTGTGTCGCAAATGAATTTCATAGCCCGGAGTGTACGCCAAAGAGCCTTTGACTGCCACTTAGGCCGGAAGAAACAAGGAACAGGAATGCCAAGGTCTCGCGCGACTACCTGCACGAGTCGAGTTCAGTCGGATCCCGCACGGGGCAAGCTCACGCAGGGACTGACACTCGGCGCCGACGCGTTCATCCTCCGCTTCCTGCTCCATCTCCTGCCGCGCGGGTTCCACCGCATCCGTCACTACGGCCTGCTCGCCGGTTCCGCATAGGACCACCCTCGCGCGAGCACGCGAACTACTGGTGGTCGCGCCACCGCCCGATGACGACGTGCCAGAAGAGCCGCTCGATACCCATCCGCCCTTGCCCTTGCTGCGGTGGGCACATGATCATCATCGAGACCTTCGCCCGCTGGGGTCACCCCAGGGCGCCACCCCATGGGCCAAGTCCACCCGGAGGGACTCCCTCTTGACCCGGCACAGACTGCACGCACTAAACCACATTGGCGCCGTAGCAATCATGCTTCGGCCAACGGCCCTTCTTGTGCCCGATGCCGGCAACGGCGATCCGATGGTCTCCGTCGACCATCAGTTCAGTAAACCAAACCGGCGCGCCTCCCGCCGAGGCCGCAAAAAAGCTACTCCCCAGACAGGCCCCGGCGTCCGCCAAACCATCCCCACGATCGGCCAATAATCAAATTCCCCATACACCAGTGCCTGCTCCCGGCGGGTTCGTTCTTCCAAGGCTTTCGTACGCCTCACGGCGCCCGAAACTCTTCAGGGTAGCGGCCGGTGCGCTATCTACGAGCGTTTGCTTTTCGCTACTGGGCGCTTGAGAGCAGACTGTTAATCCCTGGCCAGAGCCCTTCGATTGCGGCGGCAACCGAGGATAGCGAACGACGGCCTAAGGAGAGACCGTATTTGGGCTTGGCATTGCAAATCAGAACCGTTGCGCGGGTGCGCAACCAGCGAGGCCGAATTTCGGTTCAGGATCCGGTTTGACAGGATTCCTCGCTCCGAATGCAGTGAAAAAACTCCAAGCAATCCACTTCTCGGACGAACTGGTGGGTGATGTTGTGGCCGGGGCGCTCGACGTGGTGCGATCAGGTTGATAAGCCCCCTGTCCACAAAGAAATTTTGAGTCGAAATATGACCGTTGCGATCGAGATGGGACAGACGACGGCGGGCGCCCCGGCGACTCTGGACCTCGAGGAATTGCTGGCGACCCGTCTGCTAGTGCAGGGCAATTCGGGCTCCGGCAAATCCCATCTGCTACGCCGGCTGCTGGAACAGAGTGCGCCGTGGGTGCAGCAAACCATCATCGACCCCGAAGGCGACTTCGTAACGCTGGCTGACCGTTTCGGCCACCTCGTGATCGATGCCGAGGTCCATACGGCGCGGACCCTGCAGGCTGCCGGCGAGCGTGCGCGAATCCATCGTGTTTCCACGGTGCTCAATCTTGAGGGGCTCGACGCCGAGGACCAGATGCGGCGCGCCGCGGCCTTCCTCAACGGGCTTTTCGAAGTCGCCCGCGATCACTGGTACCCGATGCTGGTGGTGGTGGATGAGGCGCAGCTCTTCGCGCCGGCAGTGGCGGGCGAGGTTTCGGACGAGGCACGCAAGCTCTCTCTCGGGGCCATGACGAACCTGATGTGCCGTGGCCGTAAACGTGGGCTGGCGGGAGTTATCGCCACCCAGCGGCTGGCAAAGCTTGCCAAGAACGTCGCGGCAGAGGCTTCCAATTTCCTCATGGGCCGGACCTTCCTGGATATCGACATGGCGCGCGCCGCCGACCTTCTGGGCATGGAGCGGCGCCAGGCGGATACCTTCCGGGACCTAGAGCGAGGGCAATTCATGGCGCTGGGTCCTGCCCTCTCGCGCCGTCCCCTGGGGCTGCGCATCGGTCCAACAGATACGCAGCCGCGCAATGCGATCCCGGGATTGATGCCGCTGCCCGAGGCGATACTGGAGGACGCGCACGCCATCATCCTGGCGGCCCCGCCACCTGAAACGATCCGGCCCCGGCCCCAGCACCGGCCGTCGCCAGACCTGCTCGGCCAGCTCATGGGGGCGAAGCCCGTGGCGCTGGAGATCCGTCCCGAAGCAGTCAAGCATCCACTCAGCGCTGAGGAACAGACGGAGCGGCGCGAGCAACTGGATCGTATCTTGCGCACGATCCTGGAAGAAGCCGACACGGGATTCCGTACCGTCGGTGTCATTTATCAGGAGTTCGTGGTCCGTTGCCGAATTGAAGGCCTCGGTTCTGACGTACCGGACCTGGGCGATTTCCGTCGCATGCTGACGCTCGCCCGCGCTGGCCTCGCCCCCGATATGACAGAGGATGGCGCGTGGCAGGATGTCTCGGTCCGCGCCGCCATGCTTCCTGAAGACTTACGGGGGGTGTTCATGATGATCGCACGCGCGGCGAAGGAAGGTTCGTCCTGCCCGAGCGATGCTGCGATTGCACGCGCCTATGGCATCCACTCGTTGGGCCGTGCGCGGCGTCTGCTGACCTACATCGAGGAGCAGGGACTCATCGTTTGCCAGCTTGACGGTGCGGGTCGGCGGACCGTGACGCTCGTCGAACTGGCCTGGGCGACCGCACCAGGCGATCCCAATGCCTAGGAACTGTTGGTTTTCGGTCACTCTAGGTTTTCTGCGGGTTTCAGAGGGCACAAACGGGCAGGAAAAATGCCAAATTTTGCACGTTTTCGCGCAGGCCAGCGAAAATAATTGAACCAAACCAATGAGAGGGTTGGTAGCAGCGGGGTGATTTGAACACCCGACCAAGGGATTATGATTCCCCTGCTCTACCACTGAGCTACGCTGCCGCCGGTGGAGGCCGGTGAGATAGGGGTCGGCCCCCCGTCTGTCAATACGCAGTACGTGCTGGCGCCCGCAATTCCCAC
>JAQGIF010000154.1 GCA_028291345.1 Rhodospirillales bacterium
GCATGACCGCAACAATCACCAGGACGATGCGAAGCAGGGTACCGCCAACCCGTCTGGTTACGAATTTCGGTCGCGCACTCACGGCAGCCGACGGACAGAGGAGCGGGCCGCCAATCCTGCAACCGAGGTCGTCAGCAGAATCGCACCGACCGGTACGCAGGCGAGAATGGCCAAGTCGATCCGATCAAGTCTGAACTGCGAGACGAATGGTGCCACGGCCGAACCTTTCTGGATGAAAGCTATCAGCACCGCCACAGCAACGACGCCACCCGAAAATGCCCCGATCAATGCCGAGCGGAGCGCGCCGGCCTGAAACTGTCTGACGATATAGCGGTCGGTCGCGCCGATGCTGTGCAGCAGCGCGATTTCCGTGCGATTCACTGCGAGATGGGCCCTGGCGGTCGCTGCGATCGTAAAGGTTGTAGTCAAGACGATGGCAATAAAAAACGCCAGGCCGAGCGCTTCGCCGGTTTGGGCGATCCGCAGAAGATCGCGGGTCCAGGCGCCGTGGTCGTCGAGCTTGGCATTTGGTAGTTTCGTCGATATTTCCCGGGTAACCATGGCTGGCTGAGGCGGCGTTTGCGGGTCCAGCCTGATGTCAATCAGGACTGGCAGGGGCAGTTCCGCCGTCAAGGCGGGATCGCGCAGCCACGGCTGCAAGAGGGCGCGAACTTCATCGTGGCCGATCGAACGAACGTCGGCAATGCCCGGAATCGCCCGGAGTACTAAGATGGCCTGCTCTATGTCCGGCTGACCGGGCGGATGCGCCGGGTCAGCGGTCTCTAACTCGACCGTCCAGCGGTCGGCCAAGGCGTGCCGCCATTCGAGATCGACATGCCGGACAGCTGCCGCGCCAACCAGCACCAGGGTGCCGAGCGCAACCATCACGCCGATGACCAGCACTGACAACGCACTCATCACCCGGTTTTCAGACCTAAGGGGAATTGAGGTCATCGGCGGAGCGCCCCGGCGGGCTGCCGGACCAGATGCCCTTCGGTAAGTTCGAGCAGGGCATGGGGAAAGCGATCGATCAAACCCTGATTGTGGGTGGCGATCACGACGGCCGTGCCCAGACGATGGAGTTCCTCGAACAGCCGGATGATGCGCTGCCCGATGACCTCGTCGACGCTGCCGGTTGGTTCGTCGGCCAGAAGAACGCCAGGCCGTGCGACGACAGCGCGGGCGATCGCCACACGCTGCTGCTCCCCGCCGGAGAGTGCCCGCGGACAGGCCTTCAATGTGTCACCCAAGCCGACCCACTGCAATATTTCGGTCACGTCGCGGCGGATTTCACGTTCGCGCCCGCCGTCCAGTCTCAGCGGAAGGGCGACATTATCGAATACCGAAATATGGTCGAGCAGGCGAAAATCCTGGAACACCATGCCAATCTGCCGGCGCAGCGCCGGTGCCCTTCGCCGGCTCAGAGTCCCGACATCCTGTCCCAGGACCGACAGGAAGCCGCGCGTCGGGCGCAGACCCAGATGCATCAGGTTGAGCAGAGTCGATTTTCCTGCACCGCTGGGTCCGGTCAGGAAATGAAAGCTGCCGGCCTCGATCGTGACACTGACGTCGCGCAGGATCTCGGGGCCGACGCCATACCGGAAGCCGACGTTGTCGAAACTGATCATCGCGACTCGGGTTTAACGCGGAATTGGAGGGGCAACTTAATATTGTTGCAGAAGCCGCCGTAGATAGTCGAGTTCCGATCGCGGCCGATCGTGCTCACCCGCGCGTTTGCGCAGTTCGTCCAGGATTTCGCGTGAGCGTTGCATCTCGCGGTCGGTCGGCACCTTGACCCCTCTACCGGTGTCGAACTTCGCACGGCCCAGCGGATCGCGGTCGCCCTTGCCGTCGCCTTTGAGCTCGGTCTGTCCCGGGCCGTCCTGAGACAATTGATCGGACAGGGATTTTGCTGCCTGATCCAACTGGCCGGCCGCTTCTTCCTGGTCGCCTTTTGCACCGCCCTGAGTGCCACGTTTCAAAGCCTTCGTAGCGTTGCGCATCGCCCGGTCGGCGTTTCCCATCGATTCGGGGATGTCGCCCATGGATTCGCCGATCTTGCGGGCTGCGTCACCCAGAGACTGACGCAGCTGCTCCTGGTTTTCAGCCGAGTTAGGATCGGTGCCGTTTTCCATGTTGCGCTGCTTTTTCGCGAGATCCTTCAAATCCTGCAGCGATTTTTTGCCTTGTTCGTTGGCTTTTCCCGCCTGGTCCCCTGCCTTCATGTTTTCCAGCAGTGACTTGATATAATCCAACATGTCCTGCGCCGCGTCGCGGGATCCGTTTTGCGCCATCTGGCTCAACTTATCGACCTGGTTGTTCAGATCTTTCTGGTCGATCGTCTGGGTATTCGGGTCGGACGGCGAGGATTCGGGCTGTTCTCCGCGCGCCTGCTTATTGCGCATATTTTCCGCCATCGCCTGGATGTCGCGGTTCATCGCGTCTTTTAAGTTCTGCGTCAGGCGCGCAATTTCGGATGCCGGTGTATTGGGGTCTTTCAACGCCTTTTCCAACGCGTCTTCGGCCGCGCGCAGCGCTTTCTCGGCTTCAGGGCGATTGCCGTCCTCGATCTTGAGCGCTGCGTTCCACAGCAGATCCTCGATGTCAGCTACGGCGACCCGATTTTCGCGCCGCAAATGATTGAGTTCGAAGGTCGCACTGCGGAGCGCAAGGAAGACGCTGAGGTCCTCGGCATAGACCTGCGGGTTGGCGCTGAGATTCGAGAGGGTGAGGACCAATCCCATCCGGGGTGCGTCGTTCATGATCACATGTTTGCGCACCGCGATGATGGTTTGCGCGGTAGCGTTCGTGAAACGGCGTTCCGGCAGCGTGAACAGAATTTCGGGGCTTTCATTCGTCTGCCCGGCCGTATCGGTCGCAACCAGTTTCGCCAGCACCTGCATCCCGGCCCATGGATGGGCAGTGAGGTCCTGGAAGCTGCTGCCGCGCAGATCCTTCGCATTCTGTCCCGATGCCAGCGATGCCGCGATAGGCTCGGCGACGATTTCCGGTTGCCCCGGCGGACGGCGCACGCGCAGATCGATTCCGGCTACTCCGTAATCATCGGTGGCATGATAATCGAGCTTCAAGGCGCCCGACTGCATGGCGGACGGCTTATGCGCGAAGGCCACCGCCGGCAACTGGTCCGGAATGACATCGATCCGCCACTGGGAAAGGGTGAACCAGCCGCGGCGGATGCTCAAGGTCCCCGGCGCGGATATGGCGCGGGTCAGCACGAATCCGCCGCCATCGACATGTTTGAAGTCTTCACGAAGATCGCCCAGCACAAGGCGGGGCACCTTTGAGCCCCCGGTCACATGGGCCTCGAGTGTGCTGCCGATCGGAACCGCGACCGGGGCGTCGCTGCCGACCTTGAGCAGGATAGGTCCAAGCCCGGTATATGCGGGCGGCTTGATCCAGGCTTCGACCGGGACGACCGTGGTGGAGCTGCCGAAATGTGGAACCAGGGCGGCGACGATCAGCCGGCCCGTGCGCGGTCCTGCAATGATCAGCCCAAGAACGAGGGCGATCAGAACGAAATAGCGCAGTGCGCGGGGGTCGCGTTCCGGCAGCCCTGCTTGCGGCATCGACAGGCGCAGCGGCCCGATTTGGCGCCGTTGCCGCATCTGATGTAGTCGCCATAGGCCGCCGCTTGCGGCATCGCTGCCTCCGGCGGGGCGGTCGATCAGGGTTTCGAACGGGCGATGGCGCAGTGCGCTGTCTCGCTCGACCCGCCGCTGCGCCGCGTCAGGGCCCGGCAGCGACAGATGCCGCCAGCCCAGGCGGACCGCCGCGGCAAGGCCGAGCACGAATGCGATCAGCAGCAGGACGTGGAGGAAAACGGGAAGGGCCGAGGGAACTCCGAAGAGCGCGAGGATCGCAAAGGCACCAACCAGCGTCAAAGCTGGCCAAAACGCGGCGGTAAGGGCCTCTACCCACAGCACCGCTCGCGCGAGAATTGCAAACCGGATAATCCGGCGATCAAGGTGGGACTCACCCGGTTTCATGCACGCTTCCGTCCGGCCGTCATGGCGATCGGGTCAGTCCCGGTCACCCAATCCGGCATATGCTCATCGGCGAACATCGCTTCAATAGACTGACGCGCCCGGACGACATCGTAGCTGTGGCCATGCACGAGAACCTCCGCCGCGAGTGGGCGGGCATTATAGGTCGATGACATGCTGGAACAATACGCCCCAGCCGCGCCAAACGCGACTAGGTCATTGGTGCCCAGTGGCGGCAACAATCGCGCGCGAGCGAAAGTGTCGCCAGTTTCGCAGACCGGGCCGACGACGTCCACCGCTGTCATTTTTGCGTCGGGTGACGGCTCCTGCACAGGATATATGGGGTGGTAGGCCCCATACATGCTGGGTCGCATCAGATCGTTCATCCCGGCGTCCATGATCAGTATATCGTTCGCCGCGCCGTTCTTGCAGTAGATCACCCGGCTGAGCAGAACGCCCGCCGACGCGACGACCGACCGGCCCGGCTCGATCGCCAGGCGGCAGCCGAGATTGCCCACCGTATCGCAGACGATCGTCGCATATTCGTCGAGCGAGGGCGGCTTTTCATCATTATAGGTGATGCCGATGCCGCCACCCAGATCGAGTGCCTGGACCGTTAGCCCATCGCGCCGCAGATCCTGCACCAGATCGGCAACCTTCCGATATGCGGCCTTATACGGCGCAAGGTCGATCAGCTGCGAACCGATATGCAGTGCCAGCCCGACCGGCTCGACGCCGGGAAGGCTTGCTGCGCGCCGGTAAAGGGCCTGGGCGTCGGCATAGGGGATGCCGAACTTGTCGCCGCGCTTTCCGGTGGAAATCTTCTCATGGGTACGGGCGTCGACGTCCGGATTGATGCGCAGCACGATCCGCTGACGCCGGCCGGCGGCGCGCGCGATGCCGTCCAGCGCCTCCAGCTCCGGCTCGGATTCGACATTGATCTGGGCGATGCCGGCCTTGACCGCCGCCGCCAGCTCCTCGTTTGTCTTGCCGACACCGGAGAAGACGATGCGATCGGGAGGAATTCCGGCGGCCAGCGCGCGCCGGAGTTCGCCTAGCGACACGATGTCGGCACCGGCGCCGAAGCTGCCCAGCAGCGCCACTATCGCCAGATTGCCGTTGGCCTTCAGCGCGAAATGGATGCCCACATTCTGGCCGCCGAACACCTGCTCATAGGCGCGATAATTCCGCTCCAGGACCGCCGCCGAATAGACATAGGTCGGCGTGCCGACCTGTGCGGCGATGTCGGTCAACGCCACGTCTTCGGCGTACAGGGCGCCGGTCCGATAGCTAAAACCGCTCACAGATGCGATCCCGCTGAATCGGTCGGAGGATAACGTTGCGGGTACTTCTCATGCGTACCCTCGGGCGGATCCAGATAGCGGGCGCGCTTGCCGCAGCCGGAAATTCCCAGCGCGACCAGTATCAGCAAAGCGGCGGTAACGATCTTCACAGGAACCTCGTCGTTGCGGCTGCGACGGCTTCGCGAACACGGGCGGGCGATGTGCCGCCTTCGCTGGTCCGGCTTGCGACCGATGCTTCGACGGTCAGCACGGCGAACACGCGTTCGTCTATCGCTGCGTGAACAGCACGGAATTCATCCAGCGACAGATCATAGAGCTGAACGCCCCGCGTTTCCGCCTGCTTTACCAAACTGCCCGACACGTGATGCGCCTCGCGGAATGGCATGCCGAGCGTGCGCACCAGCCAGTCGGCGAGGTCGGTCGCGGTCACATAGCCGCGATCGGTGGCGCGTCGCATCGAGTCCGTGTTCACTTTCATATCCGCGACCATACAAGTCATCGCGGCCAGCGCCAAAGCCAGCGTTTCCTCGGCATCGAACACCGGCTCCTTGTCTTCCTGCATATCCTTGGAATAGGCGAGCGGCAGCCCCTTCAGCGCGATCAGCAGCGTGTTCAAGTCGCCGATGATCCGTCCGGTCTTGGCGCGTACCAGTTCGGCGGCATCGGGATTCCGCTTCTGCGGCATGATCGAGCTGCCGGTCGTGAAGCCGTCGGATAGCCGCACGAAGGCAAACTGGTCGGACGACCAGAGCACAAGCTCCTCGGCGAAGCGCGACAGATGCACGGCCAGGATGGCCCCGGTCGCCAGATAGTCGAGCGCGAAGTCGCGATCCGACACCGCGTCGATCGAATTGGCCGAAGGCCGGGCGAAGCCGAGCGCCGCCGCGGTATTGCGCCGGTCGATCGGGTAGGGAGAGCCGGCGAGGGCGGCCGCGCCCAAGGGACAGTCGTCAGACCGTTTCAGCGCATCGGCAACGCGGCTGCGGTCGCGCCCGAGCATCTCGACATAGGCCAGCAGATGGTGACCGAACGTCACCGGCTGCGCCAATTGCAGATGGGTAAAGCCCGGCATGATCGTGCTGGCATGGCGTTCCGCCTGGTTGAGCAATGCGCCCTGCAGGGCCTTGAGATCATTATCGAGACGAACGAGGGCGTTGCGGACCCACAGCTTGAAATCGGTCGCCACCTGGTCGTTGCGGGAGCGCGCGGTATGCAGGCGGCCGGCGGCGGGGCCGATCAGTTCGGCCAGCCGCGCCTCGACATTCATATGGATATCTTCAAGCTCGGTCTTGAAGACGAAGCGGCCGTCGGCGATTTCCGCCTCGATCGCCTCCAGCCCGCCGCGGATCGCGGCGGCATCGTCCGCGGAGATGATGTCCTGCGCGGCGAGCATGGCAGCATGCGCCTTAGACCCTTCTATATCCTCGCGCCACAGCTTGCGGTCGAAGCCGATAGATGCATTGATCCGCTGCATTATGGACGACGGTCCCGCGGAGAACCGCCCGCCCCATAGGCTATTGGCCCCGGTCGATTGTTGATCGGGAACCGATGGGGTAGAGACCGCCGGATCAGCCCCACTGAGCGTTGAGGGCGGGGCGGGCGTCGAGGAGGAAGAACTGGTCATGGCTGAAGTATCGATACCATATTCCCGGAAAAATTCATGGCATGCTTACGGTCGAGGGGCATCGCTTGCGTTCGCTCTGCTCTACGCACCGGCCCTTGCGTTTGGGCAAGCCGATATACACGGGCAACTTATCGAGACAAAGCCCGCCAAGCCAGTCCCTGAACTGACATTGACCGATCTTGCCCAGGAACAACCCGCTAATCTGGCCGCCTATAAAGGCAAGCCGCTGATCGTCAATTTGTGGGCAACTTGGTGCGGCCCCTGCGTGACCGAAATGCCGTCGCTGGCCAAGCTTGCCGGTGATCTTAAGGACCAGGGGGTGGCCGTGGTCGCGATTTCGGAGGATCGCGGCGGCAAGTTCGTCGTCGATCCCTTCCTGAAGGAGCATGGGCTGACCGGCCTGCCGATCTATCTGGACAAGACCATGTCGACGGGCAAAGCGTTGAAGGAAGCGACGATCCTGCCGATGACGATCCTGATCGATGCGGGCGGCAATGAAATCGGTCGGGTGAAAGGCGACCGCGACTGGGATTCGCCCGAAAGCCGCGCCGAGGTCGTCAAACTGTTCGGTTTGAAATCCTGAGCAAGATTTTGATTTTGGTTTGTCTGATGTTCTGTTCTGTTGCGGTCATCGCTTAATGTCTTGTATCGAAAACATCGGCTTGACGAGGTCGAGAAACATCCGCGTGGCGGGATTGACGGGCTGCTGACCGGCGTCGTGGGCGAAAACCACCGCTAGCTCCCAGCACGGTTCCGGTTCGGCAAGCTCCGCGAAGGCGATGGCCGGCAGCGAATTTTGTTGCCCGCGCTTAGTGACAGCGGCCGCCGGCATTAAAGCGATGCCAAGGCCACGGCCGACGAGATCGCGTTGGGTCGGAAGATCATTGACCTCGAAGCCGACATGGCGCGTTACGCCACAGGCAAGGAAGCTTTGATCCACCAATTGGCGCGTGCCCCAATCGGGGTTGAGATCGATGAACGTCTCGTCGGCGAGATCCGCCAGAGCGACATTGTTTCGGCCGGCGAGGCGATGTACGGGCGGACAGACCACCACGAGCGGCTCGCAGGCCAGCATCCACGCAGTGACGTCGGGGGGCGTGGAGCCAAGAAATTGCGCAAACGCCAGATCCAGTTCGCCTGCTCGGACACCCTCGATCAAAGGTCCCGAGCCACCTGAAACCAGCCGGATTTCAACATCGGGGCAGGCGCTGTGGAACCGGCCCAGCAGTTCCGCGATATCGAGTAGCGGAGCCAACCCCTGGATACTGCCGATGGAGAGCCTTCCCCGCCGAAGGCCTTGGATTTCAGCCACGACCTTCCGCGCGTCGGAGGCGGCGGCCAGGACGCGCCGGGCTTCGACCAGGAAGGCGCTCCCCATGGGAGTCAGGGACACCCGCCGGGTCGTACGCAGGAAAAGCGGCGCCCCGAATTCATCCTCCAGGGCACGAATCGACGCCGACAAGCCGGATTGCACGATATTCAGGCGCGATGCCGCCCGCGTGAAGTGCTGTTGGTCCGCGACGGCGACGAAATATTCCAGCTGCCTTAGATCCACGATGCGCTCATTCAGCAGTTTAAGTGATCAATCTTATCAGAACAATCTGTTGGAATGCTGAGCCTGTCAGCACCACGTCGAGTATGCAATCCCCCAAAGAGGCGAGATGGAGATGGGCATCAATATGGCTCGCTGGCCAAGCGTGAAGACCGTGCGGCGCGGTCTGAGACCGACAGATCACGCCGCAATTGCCCCGGCTGCAGCGACTCTCGCGATCGCCGCTCTGCTGATGGTCGCATCTTTGCCTTCCGCCCGGGCGGCGGCCGATACGTCTAAGCCACCGGCGGCATGCAAGAGTGATGGCGGCGGAATCACCCTTTCGCCGGGCTTCTGCGCAACCGTCTTCGCCGACAATCTCGGCCATGTCCGCCATATGGTCGTCGCGCCGGATGGCGTCGTATATGTCAACAGCTGGAGTGGCCGCTATTATCAAGACGACACGCCACCTCATGGCGGGTTCCTGGTCGCGCTGCAGGACACCAAGGGGACCGGCCACGCCGATATCGTCAGCCGCTTCGGTGAAGGCGTTGCCGACGGCGCCGCCGGCGGAACCGGCATCGCTCTTTATAACGGAGCGATCTATGCCGAGCTGAATGACCGCATCGTCCGCTATGCCTTGCCGGCCGGTGCGATCGTACCGAAGGGACCGCCGGAGGTTGTCGTCTCCGGATTGCCGCTGACCGGCGATCATCCCATGCATCCTTTCATAATCGACCAGCAGGGCAATCTGTTCGTCGATCTCGGCTCCGCCACCAATTCCTGCCAGGCCGAGAACCGCATGCCGGCCTCGCCGGGGCATAAACCCTGCACCGAACTCGAGACGCGGGCCGGCATCTGGCACTATGACGCCAACAGGACGGGACAGCATTTTTCACCAGCAGAGCGTTTCGCGACCGGGCTGCGCAATGGCGAGGGTTTCGGTTTCGATGCCGTGGGGCGCATGTACGCCACCCAGCATGGCCGCGACCAGCTTTCGCAGAACTGGCCCAAGCTCTACAAGGCCGAGCAGGGTCCCGAGTTGCCGGCCGAGGAGCTAGTGCTTCTGAAACAGGGCGGCGATTACGGCTGGCCCGAGTGCTATTTCGACGGGTTCCAAAACAAGCTGGTGCTTGCGCCGGAATATGGCGGTGACGGCGGCAAGGCGGTGGGCGTCTGCGCGCAGAAACAAGGCCCGATTGCTTTCTTCCCAGCCCATTGGGCGCCGAACGATCTGCTGATCGACAATGACAGTCGATTTCCAGCTGCTTACCGTGGCGGTGCGTTCATCGCCTTCCATGGCTCCTGGAACCGCGCGCCGGCGCCGCAAGGCGGCTACAACGTCGTTTTCCAGCCGCTGGCCGACGGCAAAGCATCCGGAAATTATATCGTCTTCGCCGATGGCTTCGCCGGTGCTGTAAAGGATCCCGGGCGGGCAGCGTTCCGTCCCACCGGATTGGCAGCCGGCCCGGACGGCGCGCTCTACATCTCCGACGACGTGCATGGCCGCATCTGGCGCGTAACCTACACGGGTGGGGCAGGAACGGGGATCGCCCCTGCGCCCGCCCCAACGGTTAGCGCTGCCAACTCCGGCTCGGCCCTGCCGCCCGAGGGAATTCATCCGGATGCCGGCAGGCTGGAACCGGCGTCGCTGCCGACGCCTCCAGGCGCGACCAAGGAACAGGTCGCATTGGGCGATCGGATCTTTCACGGCGAGGCCAGCGACGGAACGTGCAGCGGCTGCCATGGCTCGGACGGCAAGGGAACTTCGGTCGGACCCGACCTCACGCGTGGCACGTGGCTCTGGGGCGATGGCAGCCTCAAGGCGATCACGGAGACGATCGCCAAGGGCGTCCCTACTCCGAAACGTTACACCGGTGTGATGCCGCCGATGGGCGGCGCGCAACTCTCCCCCTCGGATGTCGCCGCGGTCGCCGCCTATGTGTGGGCGATCGGCCACGACGGCAAGCACTGACTTATTCACTGACATAAAGGTAGAAACATGGATACGCACATACACGCAAACGAAACCCTGCGGACCGTCCAGCTCGGCCGAACCGATTTGCACATCACGCGCGTCGGCTTCGGGTCTTGGGCAGTGGGCGGCGATTGGGCGGTTGGCTGGGGCAGCCAGGATGACGGTGACTCGGTCGCGGCCATCCGCCATGCCGTTGATCGCGGGATCAATTGGATCGACACCGCTGCGATATACGGGCTTGGGCACTCGGAGGAGGTGGTCGCCACAGCGCTGTCGGGTATTCCGCGCAACGAGCGCCCTTATATCTTCACCAAATGCGGGCTGATCGCAGACCCGGCCAATCCGAATGCCGGACCGAAGCAGGTTGGCGCGCCCGCCAGTATCCGGCGAGAGCTGGAGAATTCCCTGCGCCGTCTGCGCGTCGATCGGATCGATCTCTACCAGATGCACTGGCCGGCTGAGGACGGCACGCCGCTGGAGGTCTACTGGCAGACCCTGTTGGACCTAAAGGCCGAGGGGAAGGTCGCCGCGGTCGGCCTGTCCAACCACGATGTCGCGCAGCTTGAGAAGGCGGAGGCGCTGGGACATGTCGATACGCTGCAGCCGCCATTTTCGGCAATAAAGCGTAAGGTCGGCGCGGCCGAACTCGGCTGGTGCGCGGCGCACGGGACGGGCGTGATCGTCTATAGCCCGATGCAGGCCGGCCTGCTCAGCGGATCGTTCAGTGTGGAACGGGCGGCGTCGCTGCCGGCTAATGACTGGCGCTCGCGCAATGCCGATTTCGAGGGTGAGGGCCTCAAACGCAACCTGGCGGTGGCGGAGGCGATGCGTCCGATCGCCGATCGTCACGGCACAAGCGTCGGCGCCGTCGCTATCGCCTGGACCCTGGCCTGGCCGGGCGTGACCGGGGCAATCGTCGGTGCGCGTAACGCAGCGCAGGTGGACGGATGGCGGGACGCCGGCAGGCTGTCCCTGACGGATGGCGACATGGCGGAGATCGCCCAGGTGATCGAAGTCAGCGGAGCCGGATCCGGCCCAGCCAAGCCTGCGTGAAGCGCGCGTCACTGCTGGTCGGCAAACAGAAGCAAGGCAATGGACATGACAGAGAAATTTCCCCCGATCAGCATTATCGGTCCCGGCGCCTTCGATGAAGGAACAGCACAGACGCCGGGATCGAAGCGCCTTGCCGCGGTTGCACCGCAGTTGGGCATCGAGACCGGGATGTGGGGCGGCATTTTCGAGGTGCAACCAGGAGCGCGCACGGGCATTCATCATCATGGAGAGCAGCAGACAATCGCCTGTGTCTTGTCCGGCTTCTGCGAAGTGCGCTGGGGCCTACGCGGCGAATACGCCGCGAATGCGAAAGCTGGCGACTTCATCCACGTGCCGGCCTTCCTGCCGCACATGGAAATCAACCCGTCGGATTCGCAGCCTTTCCGGTGGGTGGTCGTGAGGAGTACGCCTGTGCCGATCGTGGTCAATCTCCCCGACGATACGTGGCCGTAAGCAAATCCAGCGCGGTTGCGCCGTCGATTCCCATTAATCGCGACAATTCTGGTTGGGGAAATCGACCGGCGGCGCTATTCTGGGATGCCCCGGCTCGAGCCGGGGCATCGGGTTATGATCAGGCTGGTGGCCGGCCATGAAGGGGAAATTCGTATCGTCGTTTACGGCGGGATTGTTCGTCCTGGCTGTCTCGACGGGCACGTTCGCCGCGACCGAACTCAACGCGCCGATCAGGGAATACGACGCGCCGACCAAGGACTCCCATCCGCATGATCCGGCACTGGGGAATGACGGCGCGCTCTGGTACGCCGAGCAGAGGGCCGACAAGATCGGCCGGCTGGACCCGGCGACGGGCCTGTCGAAGGAATACCCCCTGAGGCCGGGCTCCGGGCCGCATGGGTTGGTCTCCGACAAAGACGGCAATATCTGGTTCACCGCCAATTCCGCCGGCTATATCGGCAAGCTCGATCCGAAGACCGGCCACGTAACGGAATACCGGTTGCCGGACGAGAAGGCGCGGGACCCGCATACGCCAGTTTTCGATCAGCACGGCATCCTATGGTTCACCGTCCAAGGTGGCAATTTCGTCGGGCGGCTCGATCCCAAGACCGGCGAGGTCAGACTGAAGGCAGCACCGACGGCGAGCGCGCTGCCCTATGGAATCGTCATCAGTTCGAAAGGCGTGCCGTTCTTCTGCGAGTTCGGAACCAACAAGCTGGCCAGCATCGATCCCGAGACCATGGAAATCAAAGAATATACCTTGCCGCAGAAGAATGCGCGCCCCCGGCGGATCGCCATCGCGGCGGACGATGTTCTGTATTACACCGACTATGCCCGCGGCTATCTCGGCCGCTATGATCCCAAGACCGGCAAAGCCGACGAGTGGCAATCGCCAGCCAAGGGCGATGCCGATCCCTATGCCATCGCGGTCGCGCCCGACGGCACTGTCTGGTACAGCGAATCCGGCGTCGAGCCGAACACGCTCGTGCGTTTCGACCCGAAAACGGCGGCCTTCGCCCAAGAGAAGATACCGTCCGGCGGCGGTGTCGTCAGGAACATGGTGGCGACGCCGGACGGCAAACTCTACCTGGCCTGCAGCGGCGTCAACAAGGTGGCGGTCGTCGAGATCAAATAGACCGGGCGCTTAAGGCCCGATCCGGCCCTGATACTTCATCCACCGGACTACAACCGCAGACTCTTCTATTTCCCATCCACGGTGAACGCGAGCAGGGCATTGCCGGGGTGCTGAATCGGCGTCACGCCCGAATTCACCAGCAGCACGCCGCCCGCGATAGTTTGCCCGCCCATATCAATCGCCCCACCTTTGACCTTGACGCCGTTCACGCCCTCATAGGTCTGCGCAGTGTCGAAATCCCACAGGATTGCACCATCTTTGGCCGCATAACCGCGGATATGCCCGTCCCATGAACTAGCGAACACCAAGCCGGGAATGGCGGTGACGCCGCCCGGTTGGGCCTTCGAGCAGTTGACCGTCCCCCAGCTGCAGACCGCGGCCGGGGCCGGCGTATGCCAGACGATTTCCCCTGTTGCGGCATTCAGCGCGGTGACGCCGCCCGATTCATACGGCGGTTTTGCGCCCTCGTCGCCGATCGCGACATAGAGGTTCGCGCCGTCTGCCGCCGGACCCCATTCGACGCCGCCGGTGCTGCTGCCGGCGCCGATTTGCCGCTGCCATAGCAGTTTGCCCTGCGCGGCCGGGTCGAAGCCGTAGACGACGCTGGATTTCGCGCCAGCCAGGATCAGCTGCTTGCCGTTCGGCAACGTGTCGAGAATCGGCGATGCTCCGAAATCATAATCGGGCCCTGTCGGCTTTGGGCAATTGCCTGTCGTCTGCTCCGGGCAGCCGACCAGCCAATTATCATCCTGCCGGCGCTGATTGACCCATTTGCGCGCGCCTGTCGCTATATCCAGCGCCATCACGGAATCCGAAGAATCGACCGGGATCTCGGTATAGGAATCGCCCGTTCCGATATAGATCAGGTGACGCTTTGCATCGATCGTGGGCGAATCCCAGATCGCGACGCCGGCCGGACCGAACATTTGCGTGCCGGCCTGATTGATACGGGTCGGCTTGGGCTTGGCCTTGATCGCATAGCTTTGCCACAGAATTTTCCCCGTCGACGCGTTCAGCGCGACGATGCTGCCGCGGAATGTGCAGCATTGATATTGTGGGGTTGCCCCCGATACCTCCTCCATCGACGAGACCGGCACGAAGAGCCGGCCATCATAGAGTTTGGGCGCGCCGGTGATTCGGGCAAGCGGATGTTTTTCGACCGGGGTGGCCCATAGCGGCTTGCCGCTCATAGCATCGACGGCGTGAGCGACGCCTTTCTCATCGCCGAAATAGGCGGCGTATTTGACAGGCGATCCTGGCGGCAGCGCGCCGATGCTGATCGCGGTCCTGACGGCGGTCCCGACGTCATAGGCCCAATGGGTGCAGCCGGTTTGGGCGTCGAGCGAGAAAACCTGCCCCTCTCGCGTCTCGATGAAAACGCGGCCGCTGACCAGGATCGGCTGGCCATAGGCGATCCCGGGATAGGCAAAAGCCCATTTGACCTTGAGTCTCGGCACGTCTTCGGCATTCAGGCCGGGATTCGGCTGGTAACGCGTGTTTTCCGGATCATTGCCCCAGCCATTCCAGGCCGGTTGCTTCAAGTCGATGGGGCCGCCATCGTCCTTGCACATATTGGCATGTATGTCGGGTTGCGGATCGTTGCCGGGTTCGCGGCCCGTCAGATAGACCGCGATATCGTGAATCTGCCCGGCGTCGAAAGTCTTCGCCATCGGCCGCATGACACCCTTGGACAGCGTATTGATGATGCTCTCGGGCGTGCGGAGCATGGAGATGAAGCTGCGAGCCGGGATCCGGCCGGCGGGATGTTCGTGGCATTCGGCGCAGTGCTGATCATAGAGAGTGCTCCCGTCAGCCACCTCATCGGCGGGAACCGGGCCGTTGGTGGTGTGGACCGGTTCGGCCAGTACGGAGAAAGTCGTCGAGAGGCTGACGGCGACGAGGCCGATTACGGCGAAAATATATCTCGGCACCAAATCTTCCCTTCATCATCCAGACGATCATTTGATTCGTATCCCGCTTGGACATTCGAAGTTATTCTCCCGGTTCGTTCCGCGTGGAGCAAGCATCAATTTGGATCGCCGCAGGAATTGCAGAGGCCTATGGTTGATTGATAGATGTCGTAACTGCGGAATTGGCATAACCGAGAGACGGTCGCGAGATGTTGTGATGAGAAGCAAGATCCTGGCGCAGGGCCCTAAGAAAAATGCTGAACTCAAGCAAAGCACCCGATAGAGAGCTATCGATCAATGCCGCGGCCGAACGCGCGGCGTTGTCGCATCTGAGGGTGGCGGCGAATCTTTCCGGCGGAACGCCGGTTCGCGAGATCATGGCCGGCGGCCAGGGGGCTTTCACCGGTTGGTGGTTCGGGCTCAAACTGTGGCGGTGGGGAACGAAGGTTGCCGACGCGGTGATATCGATTCGCGACTCGGGCGCCGGGGTGGCGGGTGCGATCGAAGACTTCATGCATCAGGCCGATATTGATGTCGCGCGATTCACGATCGTCCGCTCGAACCCCGAAGCCTCGGACATCGAAAGCGAAGCGCGGGAGCGAAGCGGGGTGTGGTTTTTCCAGGGGCATCGGGAACAACGGGATCTGCTGCCGCTGGAAAAAAGCCCGCAAGAGTTCCTGAGCCGGCTCGGCCGCCGGGCGCGGCGCAATATTCGCTGGACAGCGCGCAAGGCCGATCGGACCGGTCTCACTTTCACATTTCGCGAGCGAACCCTGCCTCTTGAGATCGATGACGAACTGGCCCGTCTGGCGGCTCGGAATCGGCCATCGGCGGTCGCACTGGGTTATATCGCCCTGTTCGAACAGATGCTGTCCCATCGTCCGAGCAGCTTCGAATCGCGCATCACCGGCCCTGACGGGGCGCTGATCAGCCTATGCCGAGGATTTATCCAAGGGGGGACGGCATATCTCGTCTATCAGATCAACGATCCGGTCATCCCGCGGATCACCCTGGCGTCGTTTCATGTTTTCAAGCTGATCGAGCAATTGATCGATCAAGGCGCCACTGAACTCATTTTCGTCATGGATGCGCACCAATTCAAAGATGTGTGCCGCGTCTCGTCAAAGGATGAGCTGATTACGATTCGGCCCAGCATTCGCGGCGTGGCCGTGGCGTTTTTGCTATCGATCGCAATGAGGCGAACGCGGTTCGGCAATGGGGTCAACAATGTCTTGAAAGCAATGATGCGTTACTGGTTCGGATTGCCGAAGGCTGTCTTTGATCAGGCCGTGGAGGGTATGACGCCTCCCGGAAGAAGATGGGCGGCCGGAGTTGCCGCTTTCGTCAGCATAACGGTGTCGGTCGGCGCGGTTGAAACCGCGATTCTACTGCGCGAAGGGCTGGGATCCTTACCTTATATCACCGCCTATCCGGCATTCCTGATCGCAACCTATTTCGCTGGCGCATGGACTGGCCTTTTGACGATTATGCTCGGTGGTTTGGGGATTTTGTACTATGTCGTTCCCCCATATGACTCGTTCATTCTGGAGCGGAGCGACGATATCTGGGCGAGCGTGATCTATGTGGCGAGCGCGCTCATGCTGTGGCGGTGGTTCGCCCGACGGGAGAGGACGCTCTCAACCGCATAACCAGCCCTCACTGAAATTCCGGTATCGGGGCTGGTGAAGGGGCGGGCTGATAAGGGGTAGACCGTGGCCGCCGTAGATGACCGAAACTACGAAATCACGCAACGCTCCGTGTCCGCCAATGGGATGGTGTTCGAGACATTGGAATGCGGTGAAGGCGACCGTTTGGTGCTCTGCCTTCACGGGTTTCCCTCTCACGCGCTGTGCTGGCGCGATCAGCTGCCGGCGCTGGCAGAGCTTGGCTATCGCGTCTGGGCGCCTAATCAGCGCGGCTACGGAAACTCGAGCCGGCCGCCGCACGCAGCCGATTATGCGATCGGTCCCTTGCTTGAGGACATCGCCGGCATCATCGACGCCTCGGGTGCCCGCTCGGTCGTGCTGGTCGCGCATGACTGGGGCGGCTTGCTGGCTTGGTTCTTCGCCGCCCGGCGTATCCGAGCATTGGACGGGCTGATCATCATCAATGCTCCTCATCCGGCCTGCGCGGCGGTTGCGTTTCGGCGATGGCGGCAGATGCGTAAGGGCTGGTATATCCTGGCTTTCCAGATTCCTTGGCTTCCCGATTGGCTGCTCGGTCTCAACCGCGCCTGGTTGATCGGGAAGCTGATGGCTGGCGTGGCCGGCAAGCGGACCGTCTTTACCGACGAGATGCTCGACTTCTACCGGCGCAACGCATCAGGCCGCGGCGCGATCACCGCGATGCTGAATTGGTACCGCGGAATGATCCATGGCGGGGTGCCGCCCGAGATGACGGGGCAATTCCCGGTAATCGAAATACCGACCATGGTGATCTGGGGGGACGGCGACATCGTCCTCGATTTTGCCTGCATCGATGGCGCCGAAAAATTCCTGTCGAACCTGACTCTCCATCGCCTGCCGGGCGTATCGCATTGGGTTCAGGAGGAAGCGCCGGAAATGGTCAATCGGCTGATCGCGGAGTTTCTTCAGCGTGTGGGAACGGGCGTCTCGCCGCGATAATCGTAAAAGCCGCGCCCGACCTTCCGGCCGATCCATCCCGCTTCGACATATTTCACCAGAAGCGGGCAGGGGCGGTATTTCGAATCCGCCAGCCCTTCATAGAGTACCTGCATGATCGACAGGCAGGTATCCAGGCCGATGAAATCCGCGAGCGCCAGAGGACCCAGCGGGTGGTTGACGCCGAGATGCATGGCTATGTCGATAGCCTCGACCGAACCGACACCCTCATACAGTACATAGATCGCTTCATTGATCATCGGCATCAGGATGCGATTGACGATGAAGGCCGGGTAATCTTCCGACACGGCGATCTGTTTGCCCAGGGTGTCTTCGGTCAGAGACCGGATAGCCTCGTAGGTAGCATCGTCGGTTGCGATCCCACGGATCAGCTCGACCAGTTGCATCACTGGGGCGGGATTCATGAAATGCATCCCGATGAACCGTTCAGGACGGTCGGTCGCCGCGCCCAGTCGCGTGATGGAGATCGACGACGTGTTGCTGGCGAGCAGCGCTTCGGCCCGCAGATGCGGCGTCAGTTCCTTGAAGATCGCCCGCTTGACGTCTTCCTGCTCGGTCGCCGCTTCGATCACCAGGTCGCAGGCACCGAAATCAGTGAAATCGCCGGTAGCGTGAATACGCGCCAGCGCGATCTGCTTATCTTCGGCGCTCAGCTTACGCTTGGAAACCTGCCGCTCGAGGGTGCGGTCGATCGAGTCGAGCGCTTTTAGAAGCTGATCGGGGTTGGTATCTTGAAGAGTGACATCCAGGCCGGCGATTGCGCAAACATGCGCAATCCCCGTACCCATCTGACCTGCGCCAACAATTCCGATCTTTCCGATTTCCATTCTGGTCCTTTTTAGGAATTGGCAGCGATTACTTTACGCTTTACCGATTTCTTCCGCCAATTCTGGCATGATCTTGAAGAGATCGCCAACGAGACCGTAATCGGCGACCTGGAAGATTGGGGCTTCGGCGTCCTTGTTAATGGCGACGATGACCTTTGAGTCCTTCATGCCGGCGAGATGCTGGATCGCGCCGGAGATGCCGACGGCGATGTATAGGTCGGGGGCGACGATCTTGCCGGTCTGGCCGACCTGATAGTCGTTCGGCACGAAGCCGGCATCGACTGCTGCACGTGAAGCACCAATCGCCGCGCCGATCTTGTCGGCGACGGCCTCCAGCAACTTGAAATTCTCCCCGTTCTGCATGCCGCGCCCGCCGGAGATGACGCGCCGCGCCGAGGTCAGTTCGGGACGCTCGGACTTCGACAGTTCCTGGCTAATGAAGCGCGACAGGCCGGCATCGCCTTTCGAGGCGATCGTCTCGATCGCGGCCGTGCCGCCCTCGGCCGACGCGGCGTCGAAGGCGGTGCCGCGTACCGTTAGCACCTTGATCTTGTCGGTCGTCTGGACCGTGGCCATGGCGTTGCCGGCATAGATCGGGCGAGTGAAGGTATCGGGACCTTCGACGCTCATGATTTCGCTGACCTGCTGCACGTCGAGCAGGGCGGCGACGCGCGGCATCAGGCTCTTGCCGGCGGAGGTCGCCGTCGCAATGAGATATTCATGGGTCTGGCCCAACTCTGCCACCAATGGCGCCAGGTTTTCCGGCAGGCCGTGCTCCAGTTCCGGCGCCTGGGCGACCAGCACTTTGGTCACGCCCGCTACCTTGGCGGCGGCTTCGGCCACGGCCTGGCAGTTCAGACCGGCGACCAGCACCGTGATCTCCTGGCCCAGCTTCGTCGCCGCGGTCACCGCGTTGCGGGTGGCGGCCTTCAGCGTCTGATTGTCATGTTCGGCGATAACGAGAATGCCCATGGTTCAGATCACCTTTGCTTCGTTTTTGAGCTTGTCGACCAGTTCCTGCACCGAAGCGACCTTGACACCGGCGCCGCGCTTGGGCGGCTCGACGACCTTGAGCGTCTTGAGCCGCGGGGTCGCATCGACGCCCAGATCAGCGGCGCTGACCGTGTCCAGCTGCTTCTTCTTGGCTTTCATGATGTTCGGCAGAGAGGCATAGCGCGGCTCGTTCAGCCGAAGATCGGTGGTTACGATCGCCGGCAGCTTCAGTTCGTCCGTCTCCAGACCGCCATCGACTTCGCGGGTCACCGTGATCTTGCCGTCGCCCAGCTCGACCTTCGAGGCGAAGGTCGCCTGGCCCCAGCCCAGGAGCGCCGCCAGCATCTGACCGGTCTGGTTCGAATCGTCATCGATCGCCTGCTTCCCCAGAATGACCAGCTCGGCGCCTTCCTTCTCGACCAGCGCCTTCAGCAGCTTGGCGACCGCCAGCGGCTCGGCGCCTTCCTGGGTGACTAGGATGCCCCGATCGGCGCCGATCGCCAGCGCGGTGCGGATGGTCTCCTGCGCCTGCGCCGGACCGACCGACACCGCGATCACCTCGGTGATCTGGCCCTTCTCTTTCAGTCGAACCGCTTCCTCGATGGCAATCTCGTCGAACGGGTTCATCGACATCTTCACATTCGCCATATCGACACCCGATCCGTCCGGCTTAACCCGGATTTTCACGTTGTAGTCGATCACGCGCTTGACGGGGACTAAGACCCTCATTGGACGTTCCATTATTGCGTTGCGTTTCCGCGGTCAAAGCCAGCGAAGGCAGGCAGCGGAGTGGGGTGGCGCGCACCTTAGAAGTCTGCTTGTCGGCATGTCAACGCGCCCCAGCGGTCCCGCCGATTGAGAGTTTGCCTGAATATGCGCTATCGAACAGCTCACTCGGGCCGGAATGGCGCGCCTCGTCCGTTCGGCTGATGAGGCCATACGGCCCGGGGGCGCAATGTCGCCGCACGAACGGTTTTAAATTTCTTGACTTTGATTGTGGCTGGCCACTGCCACGCCCCCCTTACAAGCATGGGGCGAAATGTTAGGAATGGATGAAATATGAGTAGATTTGCATGTTCACCGGAATCATAACCGACCTCGGCAAAGTCAAAAGCGTCGCCGCGGCCGCTTCGACGTGTTTTGAGATCACGACTGCGTATGATCTTGCAACGGTCGCGATCGGAGCGTCGATCGCATGTGCGGGCGTTTGTTTGACTGTCGTGGAGAAAAGCGGACACTCTTTTACAGTCGACGTCTCGAATGAGACGCTGGCGCATACGACATTAGGTGCATGGCAGGTGGGGCGGCCTATCAACCTGGAACGGCCGTTGCGCGCCGGCGATGAGTTGGGCGGCCATATCGTATCTGGCCATGTCGATGCTGTTTCATATGTGATCGACCGCAAGCCGGATGGCGCTAGCGTCCGATTTACATTTGCTTTGCCGGATGGGCTCGCTGGCTTCATAGCGCCCAAAGGGTCCATTACGGTCGACGGCGTATCATTGACCGTCAACGAGGTCGAAGAAGGGTATTTTGGGGTGAATTTGATTCCGCATACGCTGGAGGTCACCAGCCTCGGGGATCTGCAGGCGGGCAGCGCGGTCAACATCGAGATCGACGTCGTTGCCCGCTATCTCGCGCGGCTCGTCCGCCCTGAATTGATGAGGTCGGCATGAAACCCAAAAGATTGGAGTGGCCGGACGACAGCACCGCGATTTCGACGCCCGCCGAGCTGATCGAGGAAGCGAAGGCCGGCCGCATCTTCATCATGATCGACGATGAGAATCGCGAAAACGAAGGCGACTTGATCATCCCGGCGGAACACGCCACGCCCGAAGCCATCAATTTCATGGCGCGCTACGGGCGCGGCCTGATCTGCCTTGCGCTGGAACGAGACAGGGTCGAGACGCTGGGTCTGCCGCTGGTCTCGCGCCAAAACGCGTCGCGCCATCAAACCGCCTTCACTGTTTCGATCGAGGCGCGCGACGGCGTCACGACCGGCATTTCCGCGGCCGATCGGTCGCATACCATCAAAGTTGCCATCAATCCCGAATCGAATGCGCGCGATATCGTGACGCCGGGCCACGTCTTCCCCTTGGCGGCGCGCGATGGCGGCGTCCTGGTGCGGACAGGCCATACCGAAGCGGCGGTCGATATTTCGCGCATGGCCGGTCTCAACCCGTCGGCGGTGATATGCGAGATCATGAACGACGACGGCAGCATGGCGCGGCTGCCGGACCTGATCGCATTCGCCCAGCTTCACGGTATGAAGATCGGCACGATCGAGGATCTGATTTCCTATCGCCGGCGGACCGAGCGGCTGGTCGAGAAGATTTTGGAAGAGCCGTTCGACAGTCATACCGGCGGTGAATTCCGCCTAATGATCTATGCGAACACGGTGGCTTATGCCGAGCACATCGCGCTGGTGAAGGGCGACGTGTCCACGGCGGGGCCGGTGCTGGTGCGGATGCATTCCGTCAATATTCTGGACGATGTGCTGGGCGATCGCGCATCGACGCGCAGCCGCGATCTGCATGCCAGCATGGAAGCTGTCGGCCGTGAAGGGCGAGGCGTGGTCGTACTGATTCGCGAAGGATATCCGACCTTCCTGACGGACAAGCTTAAGGCACGCCGGGAGGGCATCGAGCCAAATGGTGGACATGAGTTGCGTGACTATGGGATTGGGGCGCAAATTCTTCGCGACCTTGGTGTCAGCGAGATGGTGCTGTTGTCCAACAACCCGATGACGGTTGTGGGCCTGGAAGGTTATGGGTTGAAGATCGTATCCAGGCGTCCAATTCCGGAGCTCGACATATGAGTGTCGCCGCACCGCGCATTCTGCTGATCGAGGCGCCGTATTACACGGACATCGCCGCCGCTCAGCTGGAGGGCGCAATGGCCGTTCTCGACGGGGCGGGGGCCCAGACCACCCGCGTCTGCGTGCCGGGCGCGCTGGAGATTCCCGCGGCGATCAAGTTTGCCTTGCGCGGACACTGGGATGGCTTTGTCGTGCTTGGCTGCGTGATCCGGGGTGAAACCTCGCATTACGATATTGTCTGCAATGAGTGCGCGCGGGGCGTTCAGAATATGGCGGTCGAGCACGGTCTGGCGGTCGGCTTCGGCGTGCTGACCGTCGAGGACGAGGAGCAGGCCTGGGTCCGCGCCAAACCGAGCGAGATGGATAAAGGCGGCGAAACGGCGCGGGCTTGCCTGGCGATGATCGCACTTCGCGACGAATTGGGGCGGAATTGACCGTATTTGTTGGCAAACGGCCTAAAACACCACCTAAACCGCGATCCTCGGCCAAGGCGCGGCGGAGCGCGGCGCGTCTGGCTGCAGTCCAAGTGCTGTATCAGATCGCGCAGACCGCGAAGCCGGCGGGGGAGGCTCTTGCCGAGTTCATCGAGTTCCGAATCGGGCACGAGGTCGACGGCGCGACGTTCGTGTCAGCCGATATCACGCTGCTGTCGGCGATCGTGCGTGGCGCGGATGCCGAGCAGGCGCATATCGATAGTTTGATCGAGGCAGCAGTGCGGCCGCCTCTCGAGCGGCAGCGGCTGGAATTGCTGCTGCGGGTCATCCTCGTCGCGGGAACTTGGGAATTGCTGCGGAATCACGAAATGCCGTCCGCGATTCTGCTCGCCGAATATGTGGGAATCGCTACGGCATTCTACGGCGGCGCCGAACCCGGGCTGATGAACGGCGTTCTCGATCGTCTGGCACGGACGCTGCGGCCTTACGAATTCGGCGTGACGGGCGAGGGGCAGATCCCAGCTGGCGCAGCGCATCCGCACACGGCAAAGCGCGACGGCTGAGGCGCTCCGCCGGATCGGACATCGATGGCAATCATCCCTTCGACGCTTGGTGAATTTGGCCGGATCGAGCGGTTTTTCCGACCTCTGACGCGTAATTTTCCCGGTGCGCTGGAGCTGTCCGACGATGCCGCGGTCGTGAGCGTGCCTACCGGTCAGGAGCTGGTGGTAACCACCGATGCCATCGTCGCGGGCGTGCATTTCCTGGCCTCCGACCCGGCGCGCGACATCGCCCGCAAGGCGCTTCGCGTCAATCTTTCGGATTTGGCCGCCAAAGGCGCGCATCCGCTGGCCTATACGCTGACTTTGGCAACCGGCCGCGAGTTGGACGATTCCTGGGTGGAAGCCTTCGCCGCCGGTTTGGCCGACGACCAGCTACAGTACGGTATCGCGCTGGCCGGGGGGGATTCTGTCTCTACAGCCGGCCCGATCTGGGCGTCGATCACGGCGTTCGGTCTGGCCGAGGCAGGACGCATGGTGAGGCGTAGCGGCGCGCGTCCGGGGGATGTCGTCCTGGTGACCGGCACGATCGGCGATGCGGCGCTAGGCCTGGCTGTCGCGCAGGGCAGGTTGGCGGTCGAGGACGCGGACAAAGTAACGCTGCTCGATCGCTACCGCCTGCCGCAGCCGCGCACCCATCTGGCGCGAGCGATCGCTGAATATGCCAACGCAGCGATCGACATCTCGGACGGCTTGGCGGCCGATTTCGGCCATCTTTGCCGTGCTTCCGGAGCGTCTGGCAGCATAGCGGTGCCTAACATTCCTTTATCCTCCGCCGCCAGGAATGTGCTCGCCGCGGACGGAACTCGCATGTCTGATATTTTGACCGGCGGCGACGATTATGAGGTCCTCCTGACCGCATCGGCGCAATCGGCATCGGCGCTCCAGATGGCCGCCGCCGCCCGGGGGATCGCGCTGACCGAAGTCGGCAGCATCACGAGTGCTGAAAATACGAATTCCGCGGGGCAAACGACCTTTATCGACGGTGCCGGTCGCAAGATGACGATCGATCGCACCGGCTGGACACATAGCTGATCACGCCGAAGTCACGAACAACGATATCCCGAAGCGATTGATGACAATCGCTTTACAGTCATTTACCCGCCCTGTATCCCACATGCGATGAATGGGGACGTCTGCGCAGCGCTGAAGAGGCGTTTGTGGAGACAAAAATACAAAAAAGGGACGAAGCAGAATGACGGCTTATGACTGTGTGATCATTGCCGGCGGGGTTATCGCCGTGCTTTACGGAATAATCGCCGGGCGATGGGTGCTCGCCAAGGACGCGGGTAATGCCCGGATGCAGGAGATCGCGACCGCGATCCAGATCGGCGCCCGCGCCTACCTCAGCCGCCAGTATACGACAATCGCCATCGTTGGCGTCGTGATTGCAATCATCCTGGGCTTGACGCTCGGCTATCTGGTGGCCATCGGTTTCTTCATCGGCGCGGTGCTTTCTGGGATTGCCGGGTTCGTTGGTATGAATGTGTCGGTCCAGGCCAATGTGCGCACCGCGCAGGCGGCGACCAAGGGCATGGCTCCGGCCCTCTCGATCGCTTTCACTTCGGGCGCGGTCACCGGCATGCTGGTTGTCGGTCTCGGACTTCTGGGCGTCGCCGGCTATTATTTCTTTCTCCGGTCGTTGGGCATCCCCCAGCGTGAACTGCTCGAGGCGATGGTCGGCCTGTCCTTCGGCGCTTCACTGATTTCGATCTTCGCCCGTCTGGGGGGCGGCATCTTCACCAAGGGCGCCGATGTCGGAGCCGATCTGGTGGGTAAGGTCGAAGCGGGTATTCCCGAGGATGACCCCCGTAACCCGGCCGTGATCGCGGACAATGTGGGCGACAATGTCGGCGACTGCGCTGGTATGGCGGCGGACCTGTTCGAAACCTACGCGGTGACCACAGTCGCTACCATGCTGCTGGGTTCGATCTTCTTCGAGGGCGAAACCCAGAGCAAGCTGATGCTTCTGCCGCTCCTGATCGGTTCGGTCTGCATCGTCGCCTCGGTGATCGGGACATTCTTCGTCCGCCTCGGTGGCGGCAAGAACGTGATGGGCGCGCTCTATAAGGGCTTCATTGCAACCGCCGTGATCTCCTTCGGCCTGATATTGGGTGCGATGAACTGGCTTCTTGGTTCGGGAACGAGTTTCACCACGACGGGCGGTGACCTTGTCACCTTTACCTTTAACAATCTGATCATCTGCGTCGTGACCGGCCTTGTCGTGACCGGCCTGCTGATCTGGATCACCGAGTATTACACGTCTACGGTCTATCGTCCGGTGAAGTCGATCGCCAAGTCGTCGGAAACCGGTCACGGCACCAACGTGATCCAGGGGCTGGCGATTTCGATGGAAGCGACCGCACTTCCGGTCATCGTCATCGCCATCGGGATCATCGTGGCGTTCAGCGAGGCTGGCCTCTATGGCATCGCCATCGCAGCGACGACCATGCTGGCGCTAGCAGGCATGGTCGTTGCGCTGGATGCCTATGGTCCGGTCACTGACAATGCCGGCGGCATCGCGGAAATGGCAAACCTGCCCGCCGAAGTGCGTGTTACCACCGACGCGCTCGACGCCGTTGGCAACACCACCAAGGCAGTCACCAAAGGCTATGCCATCGGCTCCGCCGGTTTGGCCTCACTGGTGCTGTTCGCGGCCTATGTGAACGACTTGACGCACTACTTCCCGAAGCTGAACGTCACGTTCAGCCTGACCGATCCCTATGTCGTGATTGGCCTGTTCTTTGGGGGGTTGCTGCCCTACCTGTTCGGTTCGATGGGTATGACGGCGGTCGGCCGCGCGGCCGGTTCGGTTGTGATCGAGGTTCGGCGTCAGTTCCGTGAGATCCCCGGCATCATGGCGGGCACGGCGAAGCCGGATTACAGCAAGGCTGTCGATATGCTGACCAAGGCGGCAATCAAGGAAATGATCGTGCCGTCGCTGCTTCCGGTGCTGGCGCCGGTGGTGCTCTATTTCGTGATCAATGCAGTTGCCGGCCAGTCCAAGGCCTTCACCTCGCTAGGTGCGATGCTGCTGGGCACCATCGTCACGGGCCTATTCGTGGCCATCTCCATGACCTCGGGCGGAGGCGCATGGGACAATGCCAAGAAACTCATCGAAGAGGGTAATTACGGCGGCAAGGGTTCCGATGCCCACAAGGCCGCCGTGACCGGGGACACCGTCGGCGACCCCTATAAGGACACAGCCGGCCCGGCTGTGAACCCGATGATCAAGATCATTAACATCGTCGCTATCCTGCTGCTCGCGATTATCGCCTCGGTGGGGTAAGCCCAAGCCCAACGAAAAGGCCCGCTATCGGCAACGACAGCGGGCCTTTTTATTGCACCGCGCTGGTATTTTAGACCGGCGCGAAATTACGAAGCGGGTCAGCCGCCTTCTTCCTCGCCGCCGCCCTTTTTCTTCTTCTTGGAGCCAGGACGGCCGATATTGCCGATCAGCTGCTCCATGAAGGTGATATCCCGGCCGACGGCCGGGGTGGTCTGCTGTAGCGGTTCGATATCGACTGCCTGGTCGAGTCCGACTCGATCCACCGAATGCACATGATCGGTATCGTCGAACTGCACGGCGATAAGCTTGCGGTCGGTCACTTCGGGCTTGAAGAAGGCTTCCCGCTCGGTGCGCTGGCCGACATAGTACCAGGTATTATCGTCGAAAGTGGAGACGACACTGGGCGAGCCGAGCGCTTCGAACACGTCGTTCTTCGATGAGGAGCCTGTCTTTACCTGGGCGATACGATCCTCGTCGAGCATATTGCCACGATTGGCTATGATCGGGGTGCACCCGGCGAGTATCAGCGGAAATGCAAACCCTGCAAGGACGACACGCCGCAGGGCCGGAATAGAGAAGTGTGGGGTCATGGCCATCGAAGAAAGAGGCTTGCTAGGGCGAGATCGCCGCACAGCATCTGTGTTCGACAGTTGCACCGCCCGCCATTGCCTGTCAACGCTCAGTATACCTAATGACCCGGGGTAGAGCCTGATATGGCCGGGCTATAGTCTGATATGGAAGGTAGTCGGTTGTGATTTCACGGAGCCGTTCACCGCGCAGGGCCGCGCCTCATCTTTACACCAGGGTCGTCGACGCGGCGCGCGCGCCTGTCTTCTATCGCGATCTCGAGGTCCCCGATTCGATCGAGGGCCGCTACGAGATGATCGTGCTGCATATGGTGCTGCTGCTGCGCCGCCTCCGGGCGGCCGGCGGCAAGCAGGGACGGCTCGCACAGGCGCTCGTCGATTATATGGCGGCGGATCTGGACCGCTCAATGCGTGAGCTCGGTGTCGGCGATTTGAGTGTGGGCAAGTTCATGAAGCGCTTGGGGGAGGGCCTTTACGGGCGCGCGGCCGCTTATGATGGTGCATTGGATAAAGGCGATATCGTCGCCTTGGAAATGGCGCTGGCACGCAATATCTTCGATGGTGAAAGTCCTGGAGATCAGATTCTGGCCATATTTGCGCGCTATGTCCAAACTCAGTTGGATCACCTGGACGGTCAGCCGATCGAAGACATCGCCGTCGGCACTGTCGACTTTTTACCCCTCGCGGATTTTGAACATGGCACAAAAATTTCCTGATCCTGAATTCTCTCGCCCATTCGTGGTGGATCGCCTCGGTTCCACGGCGATAACCGAGACGCTCGACGCCAACGCGGCGGAGCGCGCCGCCCTGGCACTTCGGATGGATCTGGTTTCGCTAGACCAGCTTTCCGCGCGGGTGACCCTCGAGCGCGCGGTATCCGGCCTGATTCACGTAACGGGACGATTTGAGGCAGACATCATTCAGACTTGCGTCGTGACACTGGCGGCCTTCCCAAGCCATGTGGAAGATAGTTTCGCTCTCGATTTTGGCGATGCTCCCGGCGATTCCGGCGACGAAATCAATGTCGATATCGATTGCGATCCGCCGGAACCGCTCGAGGATGGGGTCATCGATATCGGTGAGCTGGTCGCGCAATATTTGGCGCTTGCGCTCGATCCCCACCCGCGGGCTCCGGGCGCAACGCTGGAGACGGTGTGGTCGAATTCCAACGCGGGTGAGCGTTCCCCCTTCGCAATTCTGAAAAACTTGAAAACTTCCAACTGACTTCGCGCAAGGACGGCCTGCGTCGACCTTGCCGCATCCGAAGTTTTGCTTTAAGGAAACCGCCTTTGCGAGCGGTTTTCGTCGTCGCATATCTTATTCGATTCGAGTTGTGTTATGGCTGTTCCTAAGAAGAAAACATCGAAGTCCCGTCGCAACATGCGCCGTGCGCATGATGGAATCACGGCGGTTGGCGTGATTGAATGCTCCAACTGCGGTGAACTCAAGCGTCCGCATCATATCTGCACGGCGTGCGGGCATTATGACGGCCGGGAGGTCGTGGAAGTCTCGGCTCAGGCGTGACTTCGTCAGGGCTTCGCGCCAAGGGGAAGTCCAACCTAAACGCTTCGGTTACTGTCGCCCTCGACGCCATGGGGGGAGATCATGCGCCCGATATGGTTATCGAAGGCGCCGATCTGGCGCTTATGCGCTATCCGAAGGTCAAATATATCTTCTTTGGCGACGAAAGCCGGATCGAGCCCCTTCTGGAAAAGCGCAAGGCACTGCGCTTGGTCGCTTCGATTCACCATACCGACGAAGCAATCGGTAACGATACTAAGCCGTCGGTCGCGCTGAGAACCGGCAGACAATCCAGCATGCGCCTCGCCATCGACTCGGTTGCCGCCGGCCAGGCGGACTGCGTCGTGTCGGCCGGCAATACCGGTGCGCTCATGGCCATGGCGAAAATCGTACTGAAAACCTTGCCCGGGATTCATCGCCCCGCGATCGCCTCGTTCATCCCGACGGCCAGGGGCGAAAGCGTCATGCTCGATCTTGGCGCCAACATCGAATGCGACGCCGAAAATCTGGTGCAATTCGCGGTAATGGGATCGATTTTCGCACGCACGGTGCTGGGTATTCCCGAGCCGACGATCGGCCTGCTCAATGTCGGCGCCGAACAGCTCAAGGGCAACGATGCGGTCAGGGCCGCGGCCGATACGCTGAGATCGAAGCCGGTTTCCGGTATTTTCCAGGGCTTTATCGAAGGTAACGATATTCCGGCCGGGACGGTCGATGTCATCGTGACCGACGGCTTCACCGGCAATATCGCCTTGAAGCTTGCCGAGGGAATGGGCAAGCTCTATTCCGGCTTTCTGCAACGGACGTTCCGCTCGTCGATGATGGCCCGGTTGGGCTATTTGCTGGCAATCGGAGCGTTTCGTAAATTGCGCGCACGTGTCGATCCGCGCCGCTATAATGGCGGCATGTTCCTGGGTTTGTCGGGTGTTTGCGTGAAAAGCCATGGCGGCATCGACGCGTTCGGATTCGCCAATGCCATCGGCGTCGCGGTCGATCTCGTGGCGCAAGGCTTCAATGAACGAATAGGCGTGGAATTGCAGCGGTTGGCGCCGGCCGCATCACAACAACAATAGCTATCGAAGGCATCATGTTTCGCTCGGTTGTCATGGGATGTGGCGCCTATCTTCCCGCGAAGACGGTCACCAACGCCGACCTCGCTGGAATCGTCGAAACGTCGGACGATTGGATCGCTCAGCGCACGGGCATTCGCGAGCGTCACATTGCGGGCGATGAGGAAAAGACGTCCGACCTCGCGTTGGCCGCGGCGACGCGCGCGCTTGATGTCGCCGGCATCGATGGCAGCGACATCGACCTTATCATTCTGGCGACGACGACGGCCGACCAGACCTTCCCCGCCACCGCCGTGCGGGTGCAGAAAGCGCTCGGCATGTATGCCGGCGCGGCTTTCGATATCCAGGCGGTGTGCTCGGGCTTCGTCTATGCGCTGGCCGTCGCCGATAATTTCCTGAAGGTCGGGCAGGCCAAGCGAGCACTCGTCATTGGTGCGGAGACTTTCTCCCGCATTCTCGACTGGACCGACCGGGGCACATGCGTGCTGTTCGGCGACGGCGCAGGAGCCGTGGTGCTGGAGGCCAGGAGCGAAGCGGAAGCGGGCGGGCGCGGCATTATTTCAACCCATCTCCATTCCGACGGCCGCTTTCAGGATATCTTGTATGTCGACGGCGGCCCGTCCAGCACCGGAACGGTGGGAAAGCTGCGGATGAACGGCAAGGAGGTGTTCCGCCATGCCGTTCAGAAGCTGGCTGACGTCGTCGACGAGACGTTGGCCGCCAATGGGCTAAGCGCCGACGACATCAACTGGCTCGTGCCACATCAGGCCAATCAGCGCATCATAGACAGCACGGCGAAGAAGCTGGGTCTGCCGATCGAGCGTGTGGTTTCCACGATCGCGCGGCACGGCAACACCTCCGCCGCGTCGATTCCCCTGGCGTTGGCCGATGCGGTCGGCGACGGGCGAATCAGGCAGGGCGATCTCGTTTTGACCGAGGCGATGGGCGGCGGGCTGACCTGGGGTGCGGCGCTGCTCCGCTGGTAATTTTTTGAATCACCTTTGAAATTCAACGATATTGTGCAAGCATTTGTAATTGACCGATTAACCCTGGTCACTTAATCTTCCATAGCAATTGGGGGGATGGAATGTCTGGCCAAACAATAACGCGCGCCGACCTCAGCGAGGCGGTTTACCAACAAGTAGGGCTCTCACGTAACGAATCGGCCGCTCTGGTCGAAACCGTGCTTGACGAAATTTGCGATGCCTTAGCCCAGGGCGAGAGCGTCAAGATTTCGTCATTCGGTAGCTTTGCCGTCCGGCAGAAGGGGCAGCGTATCGGCCGCAACCCCAAAACCGGTGAGGAAGTGCCGATCCTGCCCCGGCGCGTTCTCGTCTTCCGGGCGAGCCATGTGCTGAGGGAGTTCATCAATAAGCGCCAATAGGCGGCTGACGGTAGTCATAGCGACCTTAGGCAGGCCGATATTGGGCAGGCTGGTTTTGGGATTCTGAATGACGACGAATCGCGACGGTTTGGACGATTCCGAACATATCGAGCATGACTTGGCGGGGCCGCTGGTAGTCGAAGCCGACGATGCCCGCATGCGGCCGTCCGGCAAATCGACGGCGGCGTTCCGTACCATCAGCGAAGTGTCGGCCGAACTTGACGTCCCGCAACATGTGCTGCGTTTTTGGGAGAGCAAGTTCACCCAGCTTCGCCCGCTGAAGCGCGGCGGGGGACGGCGCTACTACCGGCCGGAAGATCTGGTCTTATTGCGGCGAATTCACGGCCTACTCTATCGTGAAGGCTACACGATCAAAGGCGTGCAGCGCGTGCTGCGGACGCCGCGGACAGCGATAAGGGAAGAGGCCCCGGTCGAGACTTCGCGTCTGCCCGTCGAAGCGTCCCTGCCTGGCATCGCGAAGCCGAGCGCGGTCGAGTCCGAGCCGCTTTTGCGCGAATTGCTGAGCGAACTCAAGTCGCTACGCGCATTGTTGAGCTGACTGAAAAATTCGTCGGTGGCGCGGTTGCGTGGGGGAAGTCGCCTCACTATAGTCCGCACCGTCGTGGCTGCCATCTTCCAGGAATGGCGGCGATCGAAGCGACATAAATCGGCCCGGTATTAATTAGGCGGGGCGAATGAGACGGGCAGTGGCGCAGCCTGATAGCGCATCTGCAGGGGGTCGTTGGTTCGTTATGTTAGTTCGTGGCTAGTGTTCAGAAGCCTTTGTTGGAGTGACGGGTAGTGGCGCAGTCTGGTAGCGCACCTGCATGGGGTGCAGGGGGTCGTCGGTTCGAATCCGGCCTACCCGATTCCGACTTAGGATTTCGATACCCATAACTCTTTCGGTTCCGCGGCAGGAGATCGCCCGTGGATATATGCATAACTTAAGTTACCCATTAAAATATCGCGCTTAGGTATCTATGAGGGTGAGGGCGCTCTACTCGCTTAAAACTGTGCCTGCTCGGTTAAAACTAGACAATTTTTTTTCTAAACAGTCAGCCTCTCACGAGGACTACCCGGGCAGGGCCACGCTGCACCTGCAGCCACTCGAGCAAATATCGGGCTAAGACGGATCCTCGAGCGCGAAGGCCGCGAGATCCCCTGTCTTTCTCAACATCTTGTCCACCTCACCGGCATGCAACTCCTCGGCATAGATCATCTGCCGGGCATATTCCTCCAGCATGACTGAACGGCCCTCGACCGAGGCCATCAGCTGCTTATAGAGCTCCAGCGCGGCCGCTTCCGCTTCCAGCGATTCGCGCAGTATCATGCCGATATCATGTTTGTGGCTGTCCAGCAGCGGCCCAATCGCAAGCGACGGGTATTTGCCGAGATGCGTGATCATCTCGCCGGCTTGATGCGCGTGCGCTAACGATTCGGTTGCCTGATCGCGCAGCCACGACACGATCGGAATTCGGTTGTAGCCGAATACGAGGAACGAATAGTGGGTGTATCGGACCACCCCAGCCAGCTCCTGCTCCAAGATTCGGTTCAAGAGATCGACGACCAGATCTTTGTCGAAATCGGGCATCTCATCACCTCAGCGTAGTTTCACTCAGGACCTGCTGACTCAATCTCTGTCCTCTGCCCGTTGTTCCTCATTTCTCAGACGTGGGCGCGGCGAGGCGCCTTCATGGCCGCGTGCGCCATTGCCACCTTAGCTCTCCCGCCCGCAGTAGCCGCACCAGCACGTCGCGTCACGGCGATTGATCTTCACCCGGTCGCTCGCCTTGCCCGGAATGAGCGACGGCGCCACGACATGCAGGAATGGGCAAGTTCCGTGATCTGACGGTGAAACCCAAAGCCGGTCGGTCCGGCCTCGTATCTGAAGTGCAATTGCTCATACTTGGAAGCCAACTTGCCGATCAGCCGGTTCATACTCTCGGACGAAGCATCGATCTCGCCGATATAACTGATCTCGTCCTCCTGATCGGCGTCGGCGATCGCAACAGCATTACGCAGCCTCGCCGCGTCGATTCCGACAAAGCTTCCCTCAATGCCGTCATAACCCGCCCTCCTTTAAAGAGGCCCGATTCCTACCGCAGCCACCGGATGCAGCCATGACCAATGCCGGGTGTCACGGAACGGATATGCGATCTTACAGCAGAGCGGCGATGAGAAGATTGAACTGCTCAGCGAGGAACCGCTTATCGTTGGGGGGGGCACAGGGTAGGCGCTGAAGAGATGCAAGATTGAGGGGCCGACCACCCGCACGCCGTCCAAAAAAGCGCTCGCGAGTTTTTCCACGACGGCCACCGGACCGCGGTCTTGCAGAGATCAAATCGCGCCTAAATCAGCGGTGACATGAATTTCAGTTGGGCCATCGCGCGAGCTCAAGTTGTTCTTCTTGCTTAATCACCGGGATCCGTAAATGTAATCGTCACGTCTTACCCCTTAATTGTTTGCACAAATAATGATTAATAATGCAAAATCCTAGTAGGAGCATGAAATTTACAAACTAGTATGAGCATGAAAGTTACAAAATATACTAGTACAAGCGTCATGCGTGTGATCAATCAGACAGGCTCGTCAGGCGAGCGGGCGCTGAACCAACTTGCGTCGGGAAAACGGCACGGTTGCGGAGGAAAAGATAACACGGCCCCTTTTTAACGGAGGTGCAACATGACGTCATTGATGTGTTTTCCAAAAATGGCCCCCAGCGTCCGCGATCTCTCCAACCACTTGCATTCTTGAGAACGAGGCTGCGGACTTCCGCGGTCCGCGTTGGCGCGCGAGCACGGAGTCTGTCATGACAGGAGGCCTGCTGCCATGTCCGCACATACCGAACAACTTCATCATGATGCCACCGGCCTGCAGTTGGTCGTCGATACTTTGCGGAGGCGCTCGCAGGCCGCTTTGAGGGCGCTCGATATACTGCCGGTTGGCGTGATGATCCTCGACTCACGCAACCGGCCCGTCATCGCTAACAGATATGCTCGGGACCTTTTCCCGGCCTGGCGGGGAGTCATGGGCGGTCTGACAGCCCTGCTGCGACAGCAGCAGCTCGACTATGCGGGTTGCCGGCGCCAGGCGACCCAGCATCAGGCGATCGATGGGAATGCGTCGACCTCGCGAACGGCGGCGATGGATACATCTCGCCTGATATTAATTCCTCGACCTGGGGAGTTGCGCCCGCTCCCCGCCGTCATGTTCAATCTTGGCGCAACTGGCGAAGAGAGCGGCGACGAGTCCCTCAATGTGGTTTTTTTCAGCGATCCGGACCATGAGATCGTGATCAACCGTGACAGGGTGCGGGACATTTACGGATTGACGCTGGCGGAAGCACGCCTGGCGGGATTGCTAGCCGAGGGCCGGCATCTAAGAGCCGCAGCCGCTCAACTCGGGATCACGTTCGAGACGGCGCGTACCCACCTCAAGCGGATCTTCAGCAAGACCACGACGACAAGCCAAGCGGACCTGGTGCGGCTGCTGCTCAACCTGACAAACCAGATTGGATGACGATGCGGATGTCTCCTCGGGGTGACCCGAAACACGGCAAGTTTCTGCAACTGCAAGGTTAAGGTTGCCAATCTAGTTGAAGTGCTCCTCCCAACCTCATCCAGCTGGATCAGTTTTTCGATATTTGTTACGCCAGCCGGCCATAGTTCCGGGTGCCCTCGTGGCAAGGCTCAAATCGCGCGCGGCCGCGCACGGAACCATTCGGCATTGTCGTTCTCATAGCTCTCGAATTTCTAACCCAAATGGGTGACGACGGCCCTTTGTCCGCGCGATCTACTTATTTGCAAAACACGCTCGGTTGAACCTTCCGAAAGGCGTGGAGATAGGCGATGCGCGGGGCGTGGCGAAGCAATGTACTCAGGCCGCTGAACCTGATCTCGTTGGCCGGGCTGGTGACGTCCTGCGCCTTGCCTATGTTCGCGATGCCGGCGGGGCCGCCGGCATACCGTCTGGGATATCACGATGGCTGCGACAGCGGCTACGCGGTGGCGGGGAGCCCCTTCTACAAGCAGGTTTGGGAGGTCGGGGCGCCGCGCGCGGAACCGGACTTTGTCGCCGGCTGGACGGCGGGTCTTTACGATTGCAAGGGCAGCTTCGAACGGATTCAGAGAAGCGTACACCAGGTGTTGTCGCCTCCCTGAACGCCGGACAGCATTGGTGGCGGTGATCTCTGCCATCTTTATCCGAGGCTTCTCGGCGCGGTCATGGCTGGTTGGGTAAAGGGAGACGCAATGCAGATTGCCACCGAAGACGTCAGTTCCGTTGAAAATTCGCTCGGCGCATTGCTGGTCCAGCGCGGCAAGCTGGATCCGCGCGCTCTGGAGCGGGCCATGCGAGTCCGCGGCGACGGCCAGGAAGGCCTGACGCAGCTCCTGCCAAAGCTCGGTCTGATATCGGAGCGCGATATTGCCGAGGTACTCGCTGAACAACTCTCACTGCCTCTGGTCACGGCGCAGGACTATCCGACGTTGCCGCTGCTCGAAGGCGAGGTCAGCGTCCGATTTCTGCACGCCTCGCGCGTTCTGCCCCTAGCCGAGACGCCCAAGGGCCTTCTGCTCGCCATGGCCAACCCGTTGGATCACGAGGCGATCGAAGCCATGCGCCTGGTCGCGGCTCAGGACATCTTGCCGTGCGTCGCCGTCCCGGCGGAACTCGAGGCGGCGGCAGTACGGCTCTACGCGGCACAAAAATCGCCGATCAACGAGATCATCGAAGCCGTCAGCGACGAGGAAGATCAGGCAATCGAGTACGACGTCGAACGCCTCAAGGACTTGGCCAGCGAGGCGCCCGTCATCCGGCTGGTCAACCATCTCGTCACCAAGGCCGTCGAAGCGCGGGCGTCGGACATCCATATCGAACCTTGCGAGGACAGGCTGCGCGTCCGCTTCCGCATCGATGGGGCATTGCGCGACATCGATGCCCCGCACGATCGCTTTCGTGCCGCCGTGATCTCGCGCGTCAAGCTCATGGCCAAGCTGAACATCGCGGAACGGCGGCTGCCTCAGGATGGCCGGATCAAGCTGGCGATTCATGGAACGCCGATCGATTTCCGCGTCTCGACCATTCCGACCATGCATGGCGAAAGCGTCGTTCTGCGTGTGCTCGATCGAGAGAGCGTGGCGCTGGACTTTGCAGCAATCGGCGTCGACGGCCAGAACTTACGGAATTATCTCGACGTGCTCGAACGGCCCAATGGCATTCTCCTCGTCACCGGCCCGACGGGCAGCGGCAAGACGACGACTCTCTACGCGTCATTGGTGCGTCTCAATACGGCGGAAAAGAAGATCCTCACGGTGGAGGACCCAATCGAATACCAGCTCGACGGCGTCAACCAGATACAAGTCAAGCAGAGCATTGGGCTCAGCTTTGCCAATATCCTGCGATCGATCCTGCGCCACGATCCTGACATCATCATGGTCGGCGAAATACGCGATCTCGAGACCGCGGAAATCGCGGTCCAGTCTGCGTTGACTGGCCATCTCGTGCTCTCGACCCTTCATACAAATGACGCCGCGGGCAGCATAACGCGCCTGCTCGACATGGGGGTCGCGGACTACCTCCTGACCTCGGTATTGAACGGTGTGGTCGGACAGCGGCTCGTCCGAACCCTATGTCCGCGATGCCGCCAACCCTACCGCGCCATGCCGGAGCTCTCAGAACAACTGAAGTTGGCGCGCTATGCGGCGGGGTCCGAATTCCTGCTCCACCGTGCTGTGGGTTGCGAGGCCTGCAATGGGACTGGATATTTCGGCCGTACCAGCATCTTCGAAATGCTGATCGTCACGGACACTATTCGCCGGTTGATTCTCCGACATGCGGAATCCAACGCGCTTCATCGGGCGGCCGTGGAGGAGGGCATGCGTACAATGTATGACGACGGCATGATGAAAGCGCTTGCAGGAGAAACGACGATCGAGGAAGTGCTCAAGGTAACCCACGATAAGTGATGGCAATGACGCGGTTCAGATATAAGTCCGTGACTCCCGTCGGCGAACTCGTTCAGGGCGAGATGGAGGCGGTCACGCGGCGGGCGGTGATCGAGCGGCTGCATAACGACGGTCATACGCCGATCCGGGCCGATGAGATCACCGAGGGATCTGCGCTCCGACTCTTTCCGGACGGCTTCTTCCGACGCACAGTGCTGTCGGGAACGGATACGGTTCTGCTCACACGCGAATTGGCCACATTGCTGGGCGCCGGGGTTCCGCTGGAGGGGGCTCTTGTCATCCTCGTCAATCTCGCCGACGACGGACCCAAGCACCGACTAATACAAGCTGTCCTTGAGAGAGTTCGCGGCGGCAGCAGCCTAGCCGATGCCCTGGAGCCCTACAGACGGACATTGCCGGGCTTCTACATCGCCATGGTGCGTGCCGGAGAGGCGGGGGGAGCTCTCGAGATTGTTCTGACGCGGCTTGCTGAGGCGCTCGAGCGCGCCCAGTCACTCAAGGCGACGGTGAGGTCGGCGATGTACTACCCGGTCATCGTGCTGATCGTCGCGGTAATCTCCCTGATCATTCTGCTGACCCAGGTAGTGCCGGCGTTTCGGCCCTTGTTCGAGGGCACCGGTGCGGCCTTGCCAACATCAACTAAAGTCATCGTCGCGCTCGGGGAATGGTTGACGACCTATTGGTGGCTCACCTTCGCCGTTCCCGCCGGACTGGTCCCAGTCCTAAGGAATCTCTACCGTCGGCCGACGGTTAGGCTCGCTTGGGACAGGACGATGCTCAAGATCCCGCTGATCGGCGAGCTCATCACAAAGCTGGAGGTGGCACGGTTCAGCCGGACCCTGGGGACGCTGCTGAGCAATGGAGTATCCATCCTAAACGCCCTCGCCATCGCGGTCGACACGCTGGGGAACCGCGCCATGGCCCAGGAAGCCAGCGGCCTCGCCGCAAGCCTCAAGAAAGGCGATGGTCTCGCACGACCGCTCATGGCTTCCGGAGTTTTCCCACGGTTGGCCGTTCAGCTGATTCACGTGGGCGAAGAGGGTGGCCAATTGGAAGATATGCTGCTCCGGGTTGCGAGCATCTATGACGAGGAGACCAGGCAAGCTCTTCAGAGAATGCTGGCCTTGCTCGTTCCGATGATCACTATCCTTCTTGGCCTTATCGTCGCCGCCGTCGTCAGCTCGATGCTGACGGCCATATTGAGCACCTATGACCTGGCGTTCTGACAAGCGGTCGGTCCGACGGCGTCTGGCCACGGGAGGTGGATCGACGGATGAAAGCAGGCGTTCGGCGAGACGCCCCGACCTCGATATAGGCCGTGATACAACGCAACGGGAAGGTCTGCAGGGGCTAGGAAGGTGTTCGATGGACGGAGGAAACTGGAGTGAGCTCTGTATCAAGAAGCGCGAAGAGCTGAATGATCCCTGGGCGCTCACACATCTACTGCTGTCCCGGCGAGCGTGGCGAATATGATCTTCATTTTGTGGGTGCGAGCGGTAAGATCGCGAGGGCAAAGACGTGAGGTTACGAACTGGTACTTGCACCGGGTTTACACTCATCGAGCTCCTGGTCGTGCTTCTGATTGTGAGCTTGGTGATCTCCCTGACGCCGGCCGCTTTCCAACGCGCTATCCCGGCATTGGAGACCAAGGCGGCCGCTCGCGCCGTGGCTGCAGCCTTCAGAGAAGGCCGCAGCCAGGCCATCCGAGACAACAGAGAGATTCCGGTCATCATCGATGTCGACGCTCGCACAGTGCGGGTCGGCATTGAGCATTATCCGGCTCAGCTGAGCCGGCGGCTCCGATTATCGCTCTTGGCCGGGCGATCGGAATTCACTGGTGGGAGTGCAGGCCAGATTGGGTTTTTCCCGGATGGAACTTCGACCGGCGGGCGCGTGACGCTCACGGCCGGTGGGAGCAGATACGATGTCGTGGTGGACTGGCTTACTGGGCTGGCGGTCATCAAGGAGTGACCGGCCCTTGCGGGGGTCACGGCCGTTAGGTTTCACGTTGCTCGAGGTGCTGGTCGCGCTCGCGATCCTTGGTGCTGCCCTGGGCGCGCTTCTGCAGGCTTTTACCGGTGGTTTTCATCGACTGAGCGTCTTGGAAGATTATTCCACCGCAGTGACGCACGCGCGCTCCGAGCTGGACCGGCTCGGAGCCGAGCTTCCGCTCGCGGAAGGACAATATTCCGGGAGCTTCACCGACGGCATGACGTGGACGGCGCAATTGCGCCGATATGACGTAGGCAGCTCCGGTAAAAACGCGGCCTTGGCCGTCATTACCTTTGAGATCACAGTTACCGTCTTCTGGCGCGAACATCGCGCGCTCACGCTGTCGAGCCTACGCCTAGCGAGCCAGGCATGAGCTCCCGGGTGACATCGCGAGCGTCGGCTCCTCCCAGGTATCCGGCCAGCAAGGGCTTTACCTTGCTCGAGGTTCTGATCGCACTCACGCTGCTCGGCCTGATTTTTTCGCTGTTGTGGGGTGTCTTCAGATTTACCACCAGCGCGTGGGAGAGCGCCGGTCATCGAATGGCGCGTTCGAACCAGATCTCAGCAGTGCAGGATCTTCTCCGAAGCGAGGTAAGCCAAGCACGCATGCTGCTCATTGGCAGCGGCAGGTCCGAGCCCAACCGGACCTTCAAGGGATTGCGAAGAGAGTTGGAATTCGCCGCTCCGCTGCCGGCGCATATGGGAGCCGGAGGCTATTACCTGTTCTCGCTCCACGCCACAGAGATCCGTGGTCGCCAGGGCCTTGCTTTAGCTTGGCAAATCTATCGCCCGGATATGTTCGCCCGCGGACGCGACCAGCATCGTGAGGAGGCCGTATTGCTCGACGATGTCGGGGGTATCGCATTCGCGTACTACGGCCAGTCGCAGGAGGACGAACAACCTGTCTGGACCGATGATTGGGGCGACCGGCGCAACCTACCGAAGCTGGTTCGCATCCGGGTCAACTTTGCCGCTGGGGAGCGCCGCTACTGGCCGGAGCTCGATATCGAGCTGAAATCGGAGGGAGGGCCTTGAACCTTGAACGCCTTACCGGCCCCCAAGCGGCAGGATTTACGGCAGAGCTCGCCAGCGGCCGATGGTCTCCGCGGGGCTTGCTGCGGAATGCGGCGCGAGGGCCCGTGCGGCATGAGACCTCTTTCGGCGCGCGCGCGCCTGGTCCTGTGGAGCGACGTCGGTGACGCAGATCTTGGACAAGGGTTCCCGATTCCTCGCATGGTGGCTCGGAGAGTTGTCGAGCCTGATCCCGGAACCCGTGAGTCAGATTCTCAAATATCAGCCGCATGTCCTGACGATTGAGATCGATCGCACCCGCGCAATTCTGGGGCACCGCAAAGGCAATCGCTGGCGGGAGATCGGCCGCATAGAGCTGACCGGAAAGGATCCGGCCATAATCCGCGGCGAGCTTGTCCGCCTGATGGGACAAGACAGCCTACGAGCGCAGCAGATCGTCCTCTATCTGCCCAGTACCCGCGTCCTCCGCCGTTCGATCAATCTGCCTCTGGCGGCGGCGGAGAACCTCAGGGAAGTGTTAGGGTTCGAGATAGACCGCCATACGCCGTTTAAGGTCGAGGAGGTTTATTACGACTTTCGAATCGCCAAGCTCGATCGTGAAGCCAGGCGCGTCACCGCCATTGTCACTGTGGCGACCAAAACGTATGTCGACCAGGCACTGGTAATGCTGAAATCGTGGGGCGTAACGCCTATTCGCGTTGGCGTCGCCGATGAGCAGCCGGAACACGGCGAGACCCCGAGCCTTCTTTCGCTAGCTTCCAACTCGATCCCGGGCGCACGCCTCCGAAAATTGTCGGGCGGGCTCGCCATAACGGCCTGCTTGCTGGCAGCTATAGCGGCGTATTTGCCCTTGTATCAGGAGAAGCAGCTCCTGGCGGCCTACGAAACGAAGCTGGAGGCGGCTCGCGGTGTCACGGCAGCAACGGAAAAGCTCAAAAAGCAGGTCGCCGGGGTGCTGGAGCGCAACCGCTTCCTCGCCGAGCGCAAGCTCGCCAAACCAACCATCACCGAACTGCTCGATGAGGTGACCCGGCGCATCCCCGACGATAGCTGGGTCATGCAGTTCCGCGCCGAAGGCGATGAGATCGTGCTCACCGGAAACTCGCCGCATGCGTCCGCGCTCATTCGTCTGCTCGAGGGCTCGGAGATGCTGGAGCAAGTGCGCTTCGGCTCGCCGGTCACATTCGATCAACAGCTCGGCGGCGAACGATTCACCCTTTCGGCGGCGATAACCCACAGGCGCGTCGAATGATAACTGCCATGTCTGCTTGGAAAGGTCGCATCGCAGCGTTGCTGATCCTGATCGGCGTTGTGGCTGCAGCATATCTCCTGCTTATCGGGCCCTTGCTGGCCGACTACGATGAGACACGGCTGGCAGTCGCTGATGCGCGCGACCGGCTTGCCCAGCTCGATCGTCTGAGGGGCGTCGAGGCCGAGCTCGAGCAGCAGATGGCAAAACTGCGGCAACGCCAATCCTCGACCAGTCTCTATCTGACTAAGGGCAGCGATGCTCTCGCCGCCGTCGAAATACAAGATCGCGTCAAAAGCTTCGTCGAACAGAACGGCGGTGCCGTGCGAAGCGTACAGGCCATGCCTGGACAGGGGGATGGAGGTTTCCGCCGCGTGACCGTCCGACTCCAGATGACGGTCACAACGACTCTGCTTTACCGCATGCTCTACCGCCTGGAGGCCGAGGCGCCGGCATTGTTCGTCGACAACATTGCCATTCAGAGCACGTCATCCCGGGAGGGCGACGGCAAGGCGGCCGACCCGCCTCTGACGGTGAGCTTCGACGTATTCGGGTATCTGCCGGGGGAAGCGCAATGACGGCACAACGATCATTGCCTGCACTGACAGCGGCATTCCTGGGAGCTACCTGCCTTGGCTTGCTGGCTCTTCTGCAGCGGGAGCTCAATGCCGCCGAGACTCCCGCCGACCCCGGAAAGCCGGTCGCCGACCGCATGATTCGGTCGCAGCCCCAGGAAAAAACATTTGCAATGGCTCCCCTCCAGAAATTTTCGGCCATCGTCGAGCGGCCGATCTTTTCGCCAAACCGCCGTCCCGCGGCGAAGCAGCCGGATTCAGAAAAGCAGCAACGCCCGCGCTCTAGCCTTGCGCTGTTCGGGATCACGATCTCCGCGGGCGAGCGGATCGCCCTGGTTGGGGTGGAACGTGGCACCAGCCTCGCCCGCATGAAGGAGGGCCAAGCGTTCTCAGGTTGGGTTGTCGTCGAAATCGATCAAAATCGAGTGTTGTTGCGTCAGGGCACCGTCGTTGAAGCGCTGGAGCTGAACTATGGGACACCGCCGTCCGGCAAATGAAAAACGCTTCTGGCCTGTGAAGCTTAATCTTCTTCGCGGGCGAAGAGGCCAGGAGGGCGTTCGTTCGGATGCCGACGGCCTCGCCGTCGGCACGATCCTGCTGGTTTTGGCAAAGGCCGCGCCGGCGGGATGCAAGAGACTGGCGGTCAGCCACACCGAATCGCCGTCACAGAAGACGAGGATCGGGACTCCTCGAGACATTCTCGGCGGTCGTCGAGGGACCGATCCCTGCGCCAGACGACGCTGGGAAAGGGCGCTGGACAATGAGACGCAGTTCGCGCCCGGCGCCGTACTCAGGTGCATCATCGGGTTGGCGTTTTTGGCCCCCGCGCTGATGGCAGGGGGGTGCCAGGAAAAAAGCGCTGACCGCCCTTATCCCATCGAATCGCCACACCTCGCGGTAAGGAGCACAGGCGTCGACGCGCGGGATGGGTCCAAAGTGATGAATATGAGCAGGCGGGTCGATCTCGGCCGCCCCGAGCAGCCGCGGCTCATCGATCCTCAGATCGAGAGAGGAACAGGCTATCTGATAGCTCAAGCGTCCGACAGCGACCCGCGCTTCACCGAAACTGATGACACGGCCACCCTCAATTTCGTCAGTGCGGACATAAGGGAAGTCGTTGCGACAATCCTCGGTAACCTCCTCAAAGTGAATTACGTCATAGATCCGGCGGTCAAAGGAACCATCACGGTGCAAACCGGCCGACCGATACCGAAGTCGGCGCTCATCCCGACGCTCGAGCAGTTCCTTGCTGTAAACGGCGCGGCCCTGGTCAAGGCAAACGGAATCTTCAAGGTCGTGCCGCTCGAGGATGCCGCGAAAGGAATTGCCGGTCCGCTGCCCCCCCCACCGCCGTCATCGGATGGCGGCTTCGGGACTTATATCTTTCCGCTGAAATTTGCCTCGGCAACGACACTCACGAAGGTTCTGGAACCCTTCGTCCCTAAAGGACGCGAGCTGCGTATCGATGCCACGCGAAACGTCCTGATCTTCCCCGGAACAAGCGCCGAGGCGCAAAACCTGCAGAATCTCATCTATACATTCGATGTCGATTTGATGAAGGGGATGTCGTTCGCCATCTTCCCGATCGAGTTTACAGACCCCGAGGCGATAGCGTCGGAACTCACTCGGATCCTGGGTCAAGAGAAAGGACCGCTGAATGGCGTAGTGCAGTTCCTGCCGATCCGACGGTTGAACGCCGTGCTCGTTATCACGCCTCAGCAAAAATATCTCGATACCGCACGTACCTGGATAAAACGGCTCGATCGCACCGATGACGTAACACCGCGAACCTACGTGTATTACGTTCAAAATGGGCGGGCGACCGACTTGGCCGACGTCCTCAGCCAGGTTTTTGGTGCGACGGGCGGCAGCGGCCAATCGGCACTTCAGGGTCCACCGAGGCGCAATCTGTCGCCGCTCCGCAGCATAGGTTCATCCGCAGGGGCGGCCACTGCACCCGGTATGACATCCTCCGGGTTGACCTCCTCCGTTCCGGGCCTAGGCGAATCCGAGCCCGTTGCGGCCGCACCGGGGGGGCTGCCGCCGCTGCGCTCGGCTGCCCCGCCGCCTTCGGACATCCCCGAGGGGACCCCCGGTGCCGAAGGCGACGACAAGACCCGCAACCTCCGAATCGTCGCGGACGACAAGAACAATGCGCTGGTTATCTTGACGGCACCCTCTCAATATCGGCTGGTCGAGTCGGCGCTGAGGCAATTGGATAATGTGCCCCTGCAAGTGCTGATTGAGGCGACGATCGCCGAAGTTAGCCTCACCGACGAGCTGAAATATGGGATTGAATGGTTCTTCAGGAACGGCAAGACCAATGCGAGCTTCAGCAGCCTGGCAACCGGAGCTGTGTCAGCGGCAGCGCCTGGCTTTTCCTACTTCCTGAACAGCACAAATATACAGGCCGTGCTCAATGCCTTGACCAACATCACGGATGTTAAGGTCATCTCGTCGCCGCAACTGACGGTCTTGGACAACGGGCGCGCCCGAATCCAGGTTGGCGACCAGATTCCCATCGCCGTACAGTCGGCCGTCTCGGTGATCAATTCTGGAGCGCCAATCGTCAACTCGATTCAATATCGTGACACGGGCGTGATTCTGGAAGTCGTCCCGAGGGTAAACGCGAACGGACTCGTCTTCCTCGAAATAGTCCAGGAGGTCAGCGACGTGGTCCCGACCACGACCTCGAATCTCGACTCCCCGACGATCCAGCAGCGCCAGATCGAGAGCAAGGTGGCAGTTCAAAGCGGAGAGACCGTTGCGCTTGGCGGACTGATCCGGGACAGCCGCTCCAACTCGGTGTTAGGACTACCTATCCTCTCCGAGATTCCGGTCCTCGGCAGTCTTTTCAGGACGACGGATAATTCAATCAAACGCACGGAGCTGCTCGTCCTGCTGACGCCGCGGGTGATCAAGAATCGCCAGGATTTTGCGGACGTGACCGAAGAGCTGCGCAGCCGCCTCCATACGCTTTCGGCGCTCGAGATGAAGATCCACTAATGCATGCCTGGTCGTGGGTGGTGCATGCTGCCGTGAACCCAGCCCGCAGCAAAGGAAGCGAGAACGGCGTGGCTCTCGTTGCCGTGCTGTGGGTGCTTGCGTTGCTTTCGATGATGGCGGTGGTCTTTAACGCGGAAATGCGGACCCAGACCGACCTCGAACGCAACCTTGTGGAGAATGCGCAGGCAGAAGCCCTGGCCGATGCCGGCGTCTATCAGGCGATCGCAATGTTGCTAGATCCCGACCAGACCCGCCATCCGCGGCTCGACGGCACACCCTATCCATGGTCCCACGCCGGGGGGCAGGTTCTCGTCTCGATCCAGGACGAGGGCGGCAAGATCGACCTCAACGCCGCGCCGGACGGCCTCTTGCGGAGTTTGTTCGTCTCCGTTGGCGTCGCGCCCGAGGTCGCGTCGACATTGGTTGACAGGATCCGCGACTTCACCGATCGGGAACACATCAGACGGTCGAACGGAGCCGAAGATGAGGATTACCGTCTCGCCGGCGTCGGCTATGACCTGAAGCATGCGCCCCTCGACAGCGTTGCCGAGCTCGAGCAGGTGCTCGGCATGACCCACGAATTGTTCCGGCGGGTCGAACCTTTCGTGACGGTCTACACTGGGCTCGACGGAATCAATCCGCTGACCGCATCGCGAGAGGTGCTGGCCGCGGCGGCTCGAAGTGCGGCGCAGTCGCAATCCGAGTTCAAGGGCCAACAAGCGACCCCGATTCATACTGCTTCGCCGGTCACGGATCTTGGTTCCGGAGTGCCAGGCGCCGCCCAGGCACCGGCGGTTACGATTCGCGCCGAGGCATGGACCCCGGCGGGTGGTGTATTCGGCCGCGAAGCCGTGGTTCTCCTGACCGAGCAGCCCTTCGCCATGCCCTTCGCCATCCGGGAGTGGCGACGAACGTGGACGGTGTCGCCGTCCCCTTCGCCGATCGAGTAATGAAGCTTGATCGCCAGCGCAACGAGAACAGTCGCACCGGCGGTAGATTCCTCATCGCACGGAACCTGCCGCGCTGCGATTTCCGGCCGTGCAGTGGCGGCACGAGTATGGTGGGGTGCTGGCCGATGTCGAGATAGCTGCTGCTGCACTACAACGTGATCTCACCGGACTGTGATCTATGGTTTCGACGCAAAGCGCTTCGACGTCGCCGACTGCGGCCTTTTGATTTCATTCAGGACACCGAACACCCTCAGGACATAGTCGACCCCGCGTGTTTGATTGGGGCCGTGGTAGCGCGCCACGGCCTCCCAGGAATAGCCATGGCGGTCGACCTCGCCCGCGAGGATCCAAGCGCCGGAATAAATGCAAGTGCATTTATTGGCTAGGAGGTCGCCGCCGGTAATGCCGAAGCCGGCTAGCTTCGGAAGCCACCGGCTGTTGATTTGCATGGCACACAGATCGAGGCTGCCGTCGCTGTTTCCACCGATCGCGCCCGCGTCGCCGTTGCTCTCGACATAGGCGATCGCCCGCAAGAGCGATGGAGACAACCGGTAATAGGCACCGGCGTCGTCGTAACAGTCTGCAAGGGCGGCACCGGTGGTCAGCATGCCGGCGAATAGCAATAGGCAGGGGCTTCGTCTCATTGCATACCGGTCCTCCGCCGACAGGCTGGCCTCGCAGGGCAACGGTCGCGCCGCATGCTCGACAGCGACGTGAGGGCAAAGATCAAAATAAAGAATACCATGCCCGCTTAGAGCGCGGTGTAAGAATTTGTGGATCCTAACCGGAATACTTGTAGGAATCCAATAATACCGGCCCTCCGTTCTTCGATTTATAACCCAATTGGGGGGCGACGCTATTTATTCGAGTGGTCCAATTGACGCCAGAACGCGCGCCTGATCAGGCCGCTCGGCGAAGGCGTAGATCGTCCTCTGCTGAGGTACGCCCTTTGAGGGCGGTAAGTTCACGCGAATAGTTGTCCGGGGCGCCGCGTGGGGCTTGTCGGGCGAACGATGAATGCCGGCTGATCGAACGGATCTGAAAAGGAGACAGCTCATGAAATTCAAGACAACGGCAGCGCTAGCGGCGGCTTGCGCAATGGGCCTCGGGACTGCGACCTTTATCTACGCCGCCCGGGCGGACCAACAAGGACAAGCCCAAGGGCATGACGACAAAGGAACAGATCCAGGAAAAAACGTAGGTGATTTCCTTAAAGAATGCCCGAATACGGGGATCTTCGGCAATCCACCAATCTATTTCCCCTATCCCAGGCGTATAATTCCACGTGATCTGTGCAAGGAGATACAAAGGGTTCGACGCGAAGTTAAAGTTGTTTACGACCGTTATCTCGCCCAGTCGAAGGCGTTGACACCGCCGACTCTGACGAGCCAACCTCCAACGCTTCAGGGGACAGGTTATGAAGCGGTACGGATACTTGGCGGGCTGATGAATTACGACGAGAGGATATCCGTCGGCGGGAATGTGGCCTGCGCTTTCTGCCATATGCCGTACGCCGGTTTTAGCGGACCGATACCGTCCGTCAATCTGACGATGATCGCCTATCCCGGATCGTACCTCGCTCGGGCCGGCAAGCGGAACCCTCAGCGATACCCCTATTCACCCAGATTTCCTGTGTTTCACCTGAATGGAGGAAAAAACGCGGGTGTTGGCGGAACCTTTACCGGCGGAAACTTCTGGGATGGACGCGCGACCGGATACAAGTTGCAGAGTCCCGACGCTGAGCAGGCACAGCATCCTCCAGTCGATTCCCAGGAAATGGGCTCGCCTGACACGGCGTGCATCGCGTTCAAGCTGTCGCAGGCGGAGTATCGGCCGTTGTTCGAGCTGGTATGGGGAGACGATTTCGATATCCAGTTCCCGTCCAATACTCAGGAGATCTGTGCCACGCCTGAAGGGGCGGCACAGTTCGGCACGAGCGCCACGCCCATCAATCTAAGTCCGGTAGATCGCACCAAGGCAAACAACATTTACGATCATTGGGGGCAGTCGATCTCCTTCCTTGAAAGTTCAAACGATATCAGCCCCTTCACCTCGAAATTCGATCGCTTCTTGGCGGAAGCGGTCACCCTGACGCCAGATGAGCAAGCCGGGTACAGCCTGTTCCGGGGGCAGGCAGGCTGCAATTCATGCCACCTCGACGGAAGAGGGACCACTCAGACGCCCGACACCGGCTCGGATGGGACCCCCTCTACTGTGACGGGAACCGACACCAGCGCGCCCGCCGATCTGCAGCCTTTGTTCACCTGCTTCGCCTATGCCAATCTCGGCCTGCCGCTCAATCCCAGGGATGCGTTCTACTATCAGACCACGCCTGATTTCTTCGGGTTCACCCCCAATCCCCTCGGCTTCGGTTACAGAGATTTGGGACTTGGCACCTTCCTCAGAAGCGGCTTCGGCTCCGGGCCAAATCCGAACGCGGTGAATTGGCTATCATTCGCGACCACTTCTGACGGCCAAATGCAGACATCTACGGCGCGCAATGTGGCCATGACACCGCCAAATTCCACCACCGAGGCGCCAGGGCCCTACTTTCAGAAGGAGTTCTTTCACAATGGCTACATCAAGAGCCTGAAGCAGCTCGTCCATTTCTACAATACGCGGGACGTGTATGCATTCAAGGTGACGTCTGGGCACTGCCCAAAGGGGACGACGGAAAAGGTGGACTGCTGGCCGATGCCCGAGGTCCCGAACAACATCGATATGACGGTCGGCAACCTCGGCTTGACGGATCAGGAGGAGAACCAGATCGTGGTATTCTTGCAAACACTGACGGATGGTTTCGATCCGGCCAACCCGACCGTCAGTAACTACCCCAACATCGACACCTTTACGGGTCAGTTGATGACCGGGGGTAACGCATCGACTCAAGGTAATGAGCACCTGATACCTACTCCGCCGCTTCCGCCCTGCTCACCGGAGGTCTGCGGTGTCGCGCCTCTGCCCGGGCCGTTGGCCATTCAATAGGGCAAAATGCTGGTTCGGCGGCTGCAAGGGCGGACGAGCCGAGCCAGAGATGGACGTGGGGGGCGCTGGCGCCCCCCACGCTCTTGACATCGTATTCCAGGGGAACAGCAATTGGGGGTCTAGCTATGGTCAGACTGCTAGTGAAACTGGCGCTCACCGCCGCGGTCGGCAGCCTGCTCTCCTCTAACCCAATCGCCGCTCAGGAACTTCCTCCGCAGGCTAGGGCCCAGCGCGTCGAGATCTTACAGGGACCAGCACTCGAAGTGGCTCACGACGATTTGGCCATCGTCCGGTGGATCACTACCAACCCTCGCGGGGACGACGAGCATTTTGGCGTCGTGAGTTACGGCACAGACCGTGAGGATTTGAGCCAGAAGGCGAAAGGCCACATCAGGCTGAACCGGGCTCATCCAAAGACGATTTTCCGGGTGCGCATCGAGGATCTGAAGCCGCAGACGACCTATTACTACAAGGTGACCTCGACGGACAGCGCTGGTGAAAGCGATGGGGCGGAAAGCCCTGTTAACCAGTTCACCACACCCGGCCCTGGCGAGCGAATTGTAGCTAATCCTTCTCAACCAGGTCCGCAGCCAAAGTAACGGTCGTTTCCTCGTATGGTCCATAGGTGTCGGAGTGAGAAGGCGCGCCTGTCATCGCGCTCGGTTTGAAGCGTCGGCTCCACGCCGCGAATTCGAGCGCAATGACAGGGTTTTCCATCGAACTCCTTAGAGGTTCTCGCGCGGGAGACCCTTCGGCGTCGCCAGGAGCGATATTTCACCGCCAGCTTCAGCACGGCGCCATTGCTCAGGTGGTCAACGATCCGCGCTGGATCTCCTGCCATGGGGTCTGGTTCTCCGGATATTGGTAGCCACCGCCGGACTGCAGCGCCTGCCGCCGCTCCTCGAGTTCGTCGTCCGAGATCAGGATGTCGGCGCTGCGCTTGTTGAGATCGATGCGCACTCGATCGCAGGTCCTTGGCAGCGCGAGGCCGCAGCCGCTCGCCGCCTCGGGGAAGCCGTTCAGAAATCCACCGACTGAAGCGCCGCTATTTTACCGCACACAACTGCGGCCCTCAGCGGAGGGTACGATGAACCGGCAAGAATTGCAGCGATCCTTTATGGCCAGGGGAGTGATTGAGACCATAGAGCTCAAGGGACTGCTGGCTTAACAAAGGTGCGCAGCTGATGCGTCCTGATATCGACAGCGCCTATCCGGTTCAACGCATCGCCTGGGGAGATTGCAAAACTTCAAAGGCGGATGGAAAAATGTACCGGCATAATTTCACGCATGATATTCTACCAACTCACGATCATTCCGTTTCTATCAATGGTCCGCCCTATGTCAGAAACTCGCTCTGAACAATATGACCGAACATAAGGTTCGATTCCGGCCTACCGACTATCTTCCGCGTGAATGGTCGTTTCAGCAGTGATTGGTGCAATCTCCGTCTATATCGTAGCGGCAGACCTCGCCGAGGCTGAGCTGATTGCCGAGGCGTTGGTCGAAGACAGGCTGGCCGCCTGCGTGAATATCCTGGGCAATATCCATTCGGTCTATCGCTGGCAAGGCGCCGTCGAGCGCGCCGATGAAATCGCTTTGATCGCAAAGACCACGGGCAGCCTGTTCGACCGTTTGGTCGAGCGCGTGCGCGCCTTGCACAGCTATGACACGCCCGCGATCGCCGCATGGCCAATCGTCGCCGGCGACGCCGCCTATCTCGATTGGATACAGGCTGAAACCGATCAGGCGTTGCACTAGCCGCTCGACCTCGATTGCGGTACACGCAAGCTCCATCCGACCTTGCTACCACCTTAGATCGCGGTGCGATGACGATCTGGAGTTGAGCCTAGCAACCATTCCAGCTGAACCAGCCCGACCAAAATCGCCTTTTCAGGGCGGCCATGCCGTGGGGATGCTGGATGCGATGTGTCCCAATGGGAATCTCTGCAGGCGGTGGCGATGACCTTCGCCGCCTGGCTCCATGCCAAAGGCGCGGCACGAATGGGGCAGGGGGGAGTAGGCGGTCGGCCGGGTCCGCGAACTTTCCAACCGCTTCAACAACGCGGTGCGTGCCGTGCGCCAGAGCGTCATCCCGACGCATAACGCCTGATCGGCTGTGCCCCGATCCCGCCAATAAATTATCCGCAGATTTCGCAGATTAAAAACTTAAGACTTTTGTTTTATCTGCGTGAATCTGCGGATAAAACTACAGTAACCGCTCGACCTCGATGGCCGTGCAACGATCCATCACCACATCCAAGCCGCCCTCGGTGGCGATTGCGGCCGCCTCATCATTGGCGATCCCCAGTTGAAGCCAGAGCGATTTGGCGCCGATGGCCACCGCCTCCTCAGCGACCGGCGGCGTGTCCTCGGCGCGGCGGAAAACATCGACCATGTCGATCGTTTCACCGATCTCGGCCAGGGTGGCATAAACGGTTTCGCCCAGGATGACCTGGCCAGCCACGACCGGATTGACCGGGATGACGCGGTAACCGGATCGTTGCAGGAAGGCCATGACGCCATGGCTGGCCCGGTTCGCCTTCGGGCTCGCGCCCACAAGAGCGATGGTCTTTGTATCTTGGAGCAGGCGTCGTAACCCGCTGTCGCTATTCAATATCTCGGCCATTTTTTCCTCGGAAACGATTGTGGCGCAGATGGTGGCGAAGGTAGGAAAATTAAACGGTATTATAATACCACACACATAAAGCACTGAAACACCTGGCATTAATTTGACATCATGCCCACCATTGGCTTGACGTCATTCTACCTGTGCTGTAGACAGCGCGCTTCATCAAAAGGCGAGTTTCATGAAGACCTTCAATATCAAACCGGCCGACGTCCAAAAGGAATGGCTGGTTATCGACGCGGACGGGCTGGTGCTCGGCCGCATGGCTAGTTTGATCGCGCTTCGGCTGCGCGGCAAGAATCGTCCGACCTTCACACCCAATGTCGATTGCGGCGACAACATCGTCGTGGTCAACGCCGAGAAAGTCCGGCTCACGGGCAATAAGGCGCGGGACAACGTGTTCTATTGGCATACCGGTCACCCGGGCGGCATCAAAGGCCGTACGCAGGGTGCGATCCTGGCCGGCAAGCACCCGGAACGCGTTATCGAGAAGGCAGTCGAGCGAATGCTGCCTAGAGGCCCGCTGGGCCGCCAGCAGCTGTCCAACCTGCGGGTCTATGCCGGACCCGACCATCCTCATGAAGCGCAGCAGCCGACGACGCTGGATGTCGGCGCGCTCAACCGCAAGAATAAAAGGATCTGATGATGTCCACATCGGAAAATACTCTGCCGACGCGGACGCTGAACGATCTCAGTGATCTCGGCAACGCTGTCGAAAACATCGCGCTCGCTTCCGAGCAGGTACAGCCGCAACGCGATGCCTTCGGCCGCTCCTATGCGACCGGCAAGCGCAAGAACGCCATCGCGCGCGTCTGGATCAAACCGGGTAACGGCAAGGTCGAAGTCAACGGCCGAGACATTACGGTCTATTTCGCCCGTCCCGTGCTGCGCATGATCATCAACCAGCCGTTCCTGGTTTCCGAGCGCCTCGAGCAGTTCGACGTCTATTGCACCGTCGTCGGTGGCGGCCTGTCCGGTCAGGCCGGCGCGGTTCGCCATGGCATCGCCACGGCTCTGACGCTGTACGAACCTGGCCTTCGCCCACCGCTCAAGCACGCCGGCCTGCTGACGCGCGATGCGCGTGTTGTCGAACGTAAGAAATACGGTCGCCGGAAAGCCCGTCGCGGCATGCAGTGGGCGAAGCGTTAATTTTCTGACTTGGTCTATCGGCCGCGTCGTCCCCCAAGACGGCGCGGCCGGCGGTCTGCATGCCATTCATCTGCACGTTTGCCTGGCATTCCCGTAATCTGTAGTTGTGTTTCGGACGCTAATGTCCGCGACCAAATAGATTAGAGGGAGGCTGGCGATGAAGACGAAACAGATTGGCTCGATACTCGTCCATCAGGTGGTCGAGTTCGAAAACCTGGCGTTAGCGGCGAGTTCGATCTTCATGGATTGCCAGCCCGAGATGCTGGCGAGGGGCCGGGAGTGGCTCGACCCGCGTTTCATCGCGCGCGACAGCGATGACATCTATCTCGGCTTTCACAGCTTCGTGATCCAAAGCGGCGGCCGGAATATCCTGGTCGATACCTGCCACGGCAACGATAAGCGCCGCGACGGCAATTTCGCGTACTATAACGAGCTGCACACCGATTACCTGGGTAATCTGGCGCGTCATGGGCTGAAGCCCGAAGACATTGATATCGTGCTGTGCACCCATTTGCATTTCGACCATGTCGGCTGGAACACCAAGCTTGAGAACGGCCGTTGGGTGCCGACATTTCCGAACGCGCGGTACTTGATGTCGAAGGTGGATTTCGATCATTTCGGCCGGGTAGCGCCGGATTCGCACGAGGCGATGCATCTGCCCTCCTACCACGACAGCGTGCTTCCGGTCGTCGAGGCGGGGCAGGTGGATTTCGTCGCGATGGACCGGACCGGCGATCACGATCTAGGCCCTAACCTGTGGCTCGAAGCCGCGCCGGGGCACACGCTGGGTTCCATCGTTTTGCATGCCAGGAATGAGGCGGGCGGGGCTCTATTTTCCGGCGATGTCTGGCATCATCCGCTTCAGTTCGCTGAGCCGTCGCTCTCGATCTTCGTGGAGCAGGATGTCGCGATGGGCGCGGCGACCCGCCGCCGTTTGATCGAAGGCTGTGCGGATACGAATACCTTGCTGATGGCCGCCCATTTTCCGTCGCCCACCGCGGGTCGTGTGGTAAGTCACGGCGACGGTTTCAGGTTTCAGTTTGCCGACGACTAGCCCCCAATTGGAGGACAGATGACCAGCTTCCCGGAAGTTCGGATCGCAATTCTTGGCGCCAGCGGGTATTCGGGCGCCGACCTTGTGCGCCTGCTGGCATTGCATCCCGCCGCCCGAATCGTTGCTCTGACCGGCGAGCGGCAGGCCGGGAAGTCGATGGGCGAGGTATTCCCGCATCTGGGCGGGCTCGACCTGCCAGTGTTGACCAAAATCGACGACGTCGAGTGGTCCCAAGTTGACGTTGCCTTCTGCGCCTTGCCGCACGGCACGACGCAGGCGGTGGTCAAGGCGATCCCGTCCAACGTCAAGATCGTCGATATCTCCGCCGATTTCCGGCTGACCGATGCCGCTAGCTATGCCGAGTGGTATGGCCATGAACATCAGGCGACGGCTCTTCAAGCCGAAGCGGTGTATGGCCTGACGGAGCATAAGCGAGCTGCCATCAGAAACGCCCGGCTGATCGCCAACCCCGGCTGCTACCCGACATCGGCGCAGCTTCCGTTGGTTCCGCTGCTGCGGGCGGGCCTGATCGATCCCGACGAGATCATAATCGATGCGAAATCGGGCGTCACCGGGGCAGGCCGTGAGGCGAAGCAGGACAGTCTGTACAGCGAGGTTAGCGAGGGCGTGCACGCTTATGGTGTCGCCAGGCATCGCCACGCGCCTGAGATTGAGCAGGAGCTGGGCATTGCCGCCGGCCGTGATCTCAATATCGTTTTCACGCCGCATCTGATGCCGATGAGCCGCGGCATCCTGTCGACCATCTATGTGAAACTGACCGCCGGTCATTCGGCCACCGACCTGCGGCGAACGCTGGTCGAGACCTATGCCGACGAGCCCTTCGTGCGGGTGACCCCGGAAGGGGCAGGGCCGTCGACCCGTCATGTAAGGGGGTCGAATATGGCCCTGATCGGCGTGTTCGCGGACCGGGTGCCGGGAAGGGCGATCCTGGTTTCGGTGATCGATAATCTGGTCAAGGGGGCGTCTGGGCAGGCGATCCAAAACATGAATGTCATGCTACAAATTCCGGAAACTACAGGTCTTTCCCAGATAGCGATGTTCCCCTGATGCCTTTGATCCTGCCATTCGGCGGCAAGTTGCCGCAAATCGCGCCCGATGCCTTTGTCGCTGACAACGCCGTCATCATTGGCGATGTGGTCATCGGCTCGGGCGCCAGCATTTGGTTCGGCTGCGTCCTGCGCGGCGACACCAATTATATCCGCGTCGGCGCTCGGACCAACGTGCAGGACGGGACCGTCGTCCATGTCGCGCGTGAAGGCCGGGGTACGGAAATCGGCGACGACGTGATGATCGGCCATATGGCGATGATCCACGCCTGCACGATCCAAAGCGGCGCGATGATCGGCATGACCGCTTGTGTCATGGACAACTCGGTGGTCGAGACCGATGCGATGGTCGCCGCCGGGGCGCTGATATCGCCCAATAAGACCGTGAAGACCGGCGAGGTTTGGGCAGGGCGCCCCGGGAAGTTCTGGCGCGTAATGAACGACCAAGATCGTCATTACTTCCGCTCGGGCGTCGAGCACTACTTTGAACTTGGCCGGGAATATCGCACCGGCGAACCGCACAGCCGGCTTGGCTGATCGGAAGGCGGCGTTTTCCCGATCGAATGGCTTTCCGGCTACATCGCGCGCTGTTTGACGTAGCTGCCGGGGGCGTCCTCAATTGGTTTCAACGCGCCGTCGCCGGGCGCGCGGGCCGGAACCATAGCGCCGCCGTGGGGAGCGATCCATTGCTGCCAATCGGTCCACCAGGAACCATCCTGCTTTTCAGCGCCGGCCAGCCACGTTTCCGGATCGGGCGGCAGGGCGTCGTTGGTCCAATAGCCGTATTTATTGGCTGACGGCGGGTTGACGACACCGGCGATATGTCCCGACGCACCCAATACGAAACGCCGCGTCCCCTTGTAGAGCTGGGTGCCGGCATAGACGGACTGCCAGGGCGCGATGTGATCTTCCTTCGTGGCGATGATGTAAGTCGGCGTCTTCACCTTGCCGAGATCGATCGGCACGTTCTGAAGCGTGATCCCGCCCGGTTCGGCCAGCAGATTCTTCTGATACATGTTGCGCAGGTAAAAGCTGTGCATCGCCGCCGGCATGCGCGTGGAATCGGAGTTCCAATATAGCAGGTCGAAGGGGAAGGGCTCTTTACCCAGCAGGTAGTTATTGACGACGAATGACCAGATCAGGTCGTTGGCGCGCAGCATGTTGAAGGTGGTGTAAAGGTCCTTCGCATCCAGATAGCCCTGGCTCTTCATTCTCTCGTCCAGCGCGGCCAACTGCGCTTCGTCGATGAAAACCCGTACCTCGCCGACATCCGTGAAATCGACCAAAGCCACGAAATAGGTCGCGGAGGCTACTCGCTTCTGCTGCTTGTTGGCGGCCAGAACGGCGAGACCGGAGGCCAGCAGCGTGCCGCCGAGGCAATAGCCGATCAGGTTGCTTTCGCGCTGACCTGTGGCCTGCTCGACTGCATCGAGTACGTCCAGGAAGCCTAGTTTCAGATAATCGTCGAAATTCTTTTCTGCCTGGCTTCGATCAGGATTGACCCAGGAGACGACAAACACCGTATGGCCCTGATCGACCGCCCAGCGCACAAAGGAATTTTCCGGGCGCAGGTCGAGAATGTAGAATTTATTGATCCAGGGAGGGATAATGACGAGCGGGCGCTTATAGACAGTCTCAGTCGTGGGATTGTACTGCAAAAGCTGCATCAGTTCGTTCTGGTAGACGACTTTTCCGGGAGCCAGTGCGATGTTCTCGCCGATGCGGAAAGCATCGGGATCGGTCATTTTGACCAGCAGCTGGCCCTTGCCCCGCTCGAGGTCGCTCAGCAGATTTTCCAGCCCCTTGACCAGATTTTCACCACCGCTCTCGAGGGTGGCGCGCAGGACCTGAGGGTTGGTCAGCACGAAATTGGACGGGGCCACCGCATCGACAAACTGGCGGGTATAGAAATCGACCTTCTGCGCGGTCTTTTCGTCGAGACCCTCGACATTCTTAACCACCGACTGCATCCAGCGGGCGCTTAGCAGATAGGATTGCTTGATAAAATCGAAGATCGCGGCTTCCTGCCAGGCAGGGTCCCGGAAGCGCTTGTCATCCTTTGCCGGGCTGACCGTCGGTTCCGCCGCTTCCCCCATGAAACGGCGGGTCGCGGAACCGACCAGCGCCATATAATCTTGCCAGAGTTGCATCTGGGCCTGCATCAGGCGGGCGGGGTCGGCCAACATGCGGGCGGTCATCTCGAAGAATGCTCCGCCGATATTGAGTTTGTCGATCGGGCCGCCTTCAGTCGAGCTGGCTTGCCGCTCTAGGAATTCGGTAACCAGCTTCTGGCCGCGCTCTGCGAGGCGGGTCAGCGCTTGGCTCATTTCGACCGGATTGGGTACCTTGATCGGCCGCTCGTCTGAACCTCTGGCCGATTTCGATTCAGCTCTGTTTGTCATGCGTTTCCTCTTGGCCCGGCGAAGAAGATTTGCCGCGGGTCATTTTACTGCTGGACGACGACCCGATTCTGCGAGCAGTTGGGGCCGTAATCGTGGCGCGGACATTATCAGCGTTCCTGTTTCTTTGCACCCGCCCCGCAGCTTCTGCTACAGGTGGGCAAGCCCATACGGATTTGCCATGACATCGCATAAAATCTCCACATCATTCTTGCGCCTTGGCACCGTCTTCGCCGTGGGCGCGACGGCACTCGGCGGTTGTTCAACGGTGAAGAGCGTGTCGCCGTTCGGCAGCAGCGTGCCGTATGCGGCCAATGTTCAGCCCACCATAGCGCGGCCGACCGTAACGGAGATTCCGGCGTTCAAGCCGAAGCCGGAGGCACCGCCCGCGCCAAAGCCGGAGGCTCCGCCCGCGCCGAAGCCGGTGGCATCCGGCGTCGCGAGTCCGCCGCCCGCACCGGCCACTCCTCCGGCCGCCGAGCCGTCTGCGCCGCCGCCGCCAAAATCGTCGGCCGCGCAAGTTCCGCCGCCCAAGGTCGCGGATGCCGAGCCGGCACCCGCCTCAACCGTGGCGCCACCCGCAAAACCGGCAACGCCTGAAAAAATTGCCGACGAGAGCGCTGCTCCCGCGAGAACGGGCGATTCGGAAGCCGGCCAAGGGCCGTCGCTTCCGGCTGACCACCGCAAGCTCAGCGAAGATGGCGCCTATCCCAATCTCGCTCAGGTGCCCGCGCGCCCGGTCAATCTGCCTTCCTTTGCCGAGGCCGCAGCACTTGAAAAGTCGCTGATCAGCAACCGGGAGAAGGCAAGGGACGCGGCTCCCGCAAGCCCCGATGCCCCATCCGTCGACAGCACGCCCGTGCCGGTGCCGCAAAGCAAGCCTCAGGCTCAACCTGCGATGACCAAGGCCGTTGCCGTTCCCGCCCGCGCCGAAGACCGTGCGCCGTGTCTGAACCGCAAGGCAGTCGATGGCCAACTAGCCGCGACGCTCCATTTCGATCCGGGCTCTGCGGCTCTGACCGCCGGCAATCTGGCGCTGCTCGCCGAAGCCATCCCGACGATGCGCGCGGCGAAAGGCACGATCCGCATATTCGGGCATGGCGATGCCGATACCGCCGCCGCGGTTCCGCGATTCGATCTTGCGGCAGCCCGCGCCGCCGCCGTCGCGCAGGCCGTCGCCGGCTACGGAATTCCCGCACCGCGCATCGCGGTCGGCGTCGCTTGCGCAGATGCCGCGTTCGCGGGGGCATCCGTTCAGCTTTACGCCGAATCCTGAGACCGTGTCGGCTCTTAGGATCGGGATAGCCGGACTTGGGACGGTTGGTTCGGGCGTGCTGCGGCTGCTGGATCGGCAACGCGACCTGTTGAGCGACAGAGCCGGTAGGGCGATCGAAATTGTTGCGCTTTCGGCGCGCAGCCGGGACAAGCAGCGCGACGTCGATCTGTCATCCTTCAAATGGTACGACGATCCGGTTTCGCTGGCGGAAGATTCAAGTATCGACGTCGTCGTCGAACTGATCGGCGGCGATGAAGCCCCGGCGAGAGAACTGGTCGAGGCCGCTCTTTCCAGTGGGAAATCCGTAGTCACGGCCAATAAGGCGCTACTGGCCCGACACGGCGTCGCGCTGGCGCGGTTGGCCGAGGCGAATCAGGTGTCGCTGGCCTATGAAGCCTCAGTCTGCGGCGGCATTCCGATCGTCAAAGGGCTGCGCGAAGGGTTGGCGGCCAATCGGATCAGCGAACTGCACGGCATTCTAAACGGCACCTGTAACTACATCCTCAGCCAAATGCGCGATACCGGACGTGGTTTCGACGAGGTGCTGGCCGAGGCGCAGGCGCTGGGCTATGCGGAAGCCGACCCGAGCTTCGATATCGACGGAATCGATACGGCGCATAAACTCGCGATCCTGACCGCGCTGACATTCGGCACCGAAGTTGATTTGGCATCCGTGCATATCGAGGGGATCCGTCATATCGGAGCGCTCGATATCAATTATGCCGACGAACTCGGCTATGCGATCAAGCTGCTGGGTGTCGCACGCCGTGCCGAGGACGGGATTGAGCAAAGGGTTCACCCCTGCATGGTGCCAAAACATGCGGCCATCGCTGCGGCTGAGGGTGTTTATAATGCGATCGTCGTCCAGGGAGATTTCGTCGATAAGGTGAACTTCGTCGGACGCGGTGCGGGCAGCGGCCCGACAGCCTCGGCGGTGGTCGCCGATCTGATCGATATCGCGCGTGGTATCCGGCTCCCCACCTTCGGCGTTCCGGCCGATAAGCTCGTCAAAGCGGTGCCGCGCCCGATTGAGAACAGGACTGGCGCTTATTATCTGCGTCTGATGGTGGTCGACCGGCCGGGTGTCATCGCCGATGTCGCGGCGGTCTTGCGTGATCATCAGGTTTCACTCGAATCGGTGTTGCAGCGCTTGCGGGCGCCGGGCGATAATGTTCCCGTGGTGTTGACAACGCACGAAACAAGCGAAGCGCGCATGACCGCCGCGGTGGCCCAGATAGGAGCCTTGGAAGTGGTGGTCGAATCGCCGCGTGTGATCCGAATTGAACAATTTTAGTGTGTGGCGAGGCAGGTTGCCGGCCGGAACATACAATGGCTTCGATGATTAAGGGGATTTGAATGACCAGTGACAAGCGCGTGATGGATCGCAATCTGGCGCTCGAGGCCGTGCGGGTGACCGAGGCGGCAGCGCTGGCCGCGTCAATGCTGATGGGCCGTGGCGACGAGAAGGCCGCCGATCAGGCGGCGGTCGACGCCATGCGCGAGGCGCTGAACAGCTTGTCGATCGACGGCACGGTCGTGATCGGGGAGGGCGAGCGTGATGAGGCGCCGATGCTCTATATCGGTGAAAAAGTCGGGCTGGGTGTTGGCCCCGCCATCGATAACGCGCTCGACCCCCTTGAAGGCACGACCATCACCGCCGTCGGGGGACCCAACGCGCTCGCAGTCGTCGCGATGGCCGAATCCGGCGGCTTTTTGAACGCGCCTGACGTCTACATGGACAAGATTGCGACCGGTCCCGGCCTTCCTGAGGGCGTCATCGATCTCGACAACACGCCGCTACGGAACTTGACCTCGTTGGCCAAGGCTAAAAATGCCGACATATCCGACCTGGTCGTATGCATCCTCGACCGTCCGCGCCATGCCGAGCTGATCGCCAAGGTCCGCGAAGCTGGTGCGCGGATCATGCTGATATCCGATGGTGACGTCAGCGGTGTGATCGCGACCGCCCAGCCCGATGCCGGCATCGATCTCTATATCGGTTCGGGCGGGGCGCCAGAAGGTGTGCTGGCCGCGGCCGCCCTGCGCTGCATCGGCGGCCAGATGCAGGCCCGCCTGCTGTTCCGCAACGACGACGAGCGTGCCCGCGCGGCCCGCTGGAACGTCACTGATCTGAACCGCAAATACGCGCTGGAGGATCTTGCCAGCGGCGACGTCATGTTCGCGGCCACAGGCGTCACCAATGGCTCGATGCTTAAGGGCGTGCGGCGCTTCCCCGGGGGTGCATACACGCACTCGGTCATCATGCGGTCGAAATCGGGCACTGTCCGCTTCGTCGAGGCCCATCACAATTTCGGTCGTAAGGTCGTGCCCCGGGGCTTCAAGACGAATTCGTGACGGCCTCACCAGCCCTCTCGGCGAACAGCGCGCCACCGGTCGATTGGCTTGGTGGCCGCCTTTCGGTCACGGGCCGGCGCTGGCTTGCCCAGCCCTGCGACGAGCGCATGGCGCTGGCTGTCGCGCAGAGCCACAACCTTCCCGAACTCGCAGCCCGCATCCTGGTCGGGCGGGGTATCAATCTCGATACGGTCGAGGCCCATATGGCCCCGACCTTGCGTGGGTTCCTGCCTGACCCGTCGGCACTGCTGGATATGGATCGAGCGGCGGAACGAATCGCCCAGGCTGTGATGACTGGCGAACGCATCGCCCTGTTCGCGGATTACGATGTCGATGGCGCAACGTCATCAGCGTTGCTGCTGCGCTTCCTGCGGGCGATCGGCAGCGATGCGCTGCTCTATGTTCCCGACCGCATTCTGGAAGGGTACGGCCCCAACGCCGCCGCTTTCCGCATATTGGCTGGACAGGGGGCCAAGCTCGTCATCACGCTCGATTGCGGAATCACGGCGCATGAACCGCTTCTGGCCGCCCGGGATGCCGGGCTGGAGGTGATCGTGATCGATCACCACACGGCCGATATCCAACTGCCCGAGGCGCTTGCCGTCATCAACCCGAATCGGCTCGACGAATCGCGCACGCTGGGCCATCTGGCCGCCGTGGGTGTCACGTTCCTCAGCCTGGTCGCCGTTAATAGAACTTTGCGGGCGGCGGGCTGGTATGCGTCCCGTTCCGAACCCGATTTGCGCCAATGGCTGGATTTGGTTGCACTCGGCACCGTCGCGGACGTGGTTCCGCTGACCGGGCTCAACCGCGCCTTTGTGACTCAGGGCATCAAGGTGATGGCGCAACGACGCAATGTGGGGCTGGCGGCACTGGCCGATGTCGCGAAGATCAGCGAAAGCCCAAGCTCCTATCATCTGGGCTTCGTCTTCGGCCCGCGCGTCAATGCCGGCGGCCGGGTGGGCAAGGCCAATTGCGGCGCGCGCCTGCTGTCCACTGACGACCAAGCCGAGGCGGTACAGCTCGCGGCGCTGCTGGACGGACACAATGCCGAGCGCAAGGCGATCGAGGTGGCGACCCTGGAGGCCGCACTGGCGCAGGTGGAAACCAGCGGGCAAGCGAACTCGGCGAGAATCATCGTGGTCGCCGGGGAGGGCTGGCACCCCGGCGTCATCGGTATCGTCGCATCGCGCCTGATGGACCGCTATCATCGGCCGGCATGTGTGATCGGTATCACCGACGGAATTGGCAAGGGTTCGGGGCGCTCCATTCCGGGCATCGATCTCGGGTCCGCCGTGATCGCGGCAAAAGCCGCCGGCCTGCTCAGCGCCGGTGGCGGCCATCCGATGGCGGCGGGTTTCACCATCACTGCAAGCCGCGTGAAAATCTTTGCGGCCTTCCTGGAGGCAAGAATCGCCGACGGCAGCGCGCGCGCCGATCCGATTCTTGCGATCGACGGCGGTCTGTCCTGCGGCGGTGCGACTGTCGGGTTGGCGGAAACGATCGAACGTCTGGGGCCGTTCGGCTCCGGGAATCACGAGCCGCGTTTCGCACTGACCGGCGCACGCATCGTAAAGGCCGATTTGGTCGGCACCAGCCATGTCCGCTGCATCGTGTCCGACAGCAGCGGCGCGCGGGTGAAAGCCATCGCCTTTCGCGCCGCGGAATCGCCGTTGGGCCTCACCCTGCTGAAATCCGGCGGCATGCCGGTCTCACTCGCCGGTAAGGTCAAGCTAGACCGCTGGAATGGCGAAATCCGGGTGCAGTTTCAGATAGACGACGCCGCTACATCATAATCTCGAGTATGGAGACCGGACGGAGATGAACCTGCTTCCGATCGATGAGGTTGCCGCCAAGGCAGGAATTCCAGGGGGTGCGCTTTATCATTACGGCCCGTACAAGGCGAAGCTGTCACGGGATTATACTGACTCCCTGCCGCCCGCGGGCCAGGGCAAGCTGATCCTGGTCACGGCGATCAGCCCGACGCCGGCAGGCGAAGGCAAGACGACCACCACCATCGGGCTGGGCGATGGATTAACGCGGATTGGCAAGCAGACCCTGATCTGCCTGCGCGAGCCGTCCATGGGACCATGCTTCGGGATGAAGGGTGGGGCGACAGGCGGCGGAAAGGCGCAGGTCGCGCCCTCGGATGAGATCAACCTGCATTTCACCGGCGATTTTCATGCCATTACCGCCGCGAACAATCTGCTGGCGGCAATGATCGACAACCACGTCTATTGGGGCAACGATCTGGGGCTCGATCCCGACAAAGTCACGTGGCGTCGCGCGATGGACATGAACGACCGCGCGCTGCGGCACCTGACCGTGGATATCACCGGCAAAGGCCTGATCCGGCGGGACAGCTTCGACATCACCGTCGCGTCCGAGGTCATGGCAAGTTTTTGCCTGGCTCGCTCGCTCAAGGACCTGGAAGAGCGATTAAGCCGCGTTATCGTAGGACGCGACCGCGACGATAAGATTGTGACGGCGAAGGCGTTAAAAGCGGCGCCGGCGATGGTGGCGCTGCTGCGCGATGCATTCCAGCCAAATCTGGTACAGACTTTGGAACATACGCCGGCGCTGGTTCATGGCGGGCCTTTCGCCAATATCGCACATGGCTGCAACACGCTGACCGCGACCGAGACGGCGCTGCGCCTTGCCGATTACGTGGTGACCGAAGCCGGGTTCGGCGCGGATCTGGGTGCGGAGAAATTCTTCGACATTAAATGCCGCCTCGGCGGACTGAAGCCGGCGGTTTCTGTCGTTGTCGCTACGGTGCGTGCGCTCAAGATGCATGGCGGCGTGGCGAAGACCGACCTGGCAGAGCAGAATATTGAGGCAGTGCATTCCGGTCTCTGCAACCTACGGCGGCATGTCGAGAACATGCAGAAATTCGGTGTGCCGGCGGTCGTCGCGATCAATCATTTCACCAGCGACACGCAGGCGGAAATCGATGTGATCAAGGAAGAGTGCGCGGCGCTGGGCGTCAAGGCGCATCTCTGCACGCACTGGGAGCATGGAGGGAAAGGGACCGAAAGCCTGGCCCACGATGTGGCGGCGTTGGCCGATGCGGGAGAGGCGCATTTCAAGCCGATTTATCCCGATTCAATGCCCATCGCGGACAAGATCAGGACGGTTGCGCGCGAAATCTACCGGGCAAAGGAGGTTGACCTTTCGGACATCGCCTTGGGCAAGCTAGCGCAATATGAAGAAGCCGGTTTCGGCGCCGTGCCAGTCTGTATGGCGAAGACACAATATAGCTTTTCCGCCGACCCCAATCTCCGCGGCGCGCCGGTTGACTTTACGTTACCGGTGCCGGACGTGCGGCTATCCGCCGGTGCGGGATTCGTCGTCGCCCTTTGCGGCGAGATCATGACGATGCCGGGGCTGCCGCGGATTCCAGCTGCGGAACGGATATTCGTCGACGAGCATGGGCTTATCCAGGGGCTGTTTTAAAGCCCCAATGGACAGCCCGCGCGCGAATCCGTACAACCGCGCCCATGCGCCTATCCAAATATTTCCTTCCGACTCTCAAAGAAAATCCCGCTGAAGCACAGATCGTCTCGCACCGGCTGATGCTGCGTGCGGGCATGATCCGGCAGGAGGCCGCCGGTATCTATGCCTGGCTCCCGCTGGGCAAACGCGTTCTGGCCAAGATCGAAAAGATCGTGCGGGAGGAGATGGACCGCGCTGGCGCCATCGAAATCCTGATGCCGACCTTGCAACCGGCCGATCTATGGAAGGAAACCGGTCGCTACGACGCCTACGGTCCGGAGATGCTGCGCATCACCGACCGGCATGAGCGCGAGTTGATCTATGGCCCGACCAATGAGGATATGGTGACGGAGATTTTCCGCGCCGGTGTGAAGTCTTACAAGGCTCTGCCGATCAATCTCTATCACATCCAGTGGAAGTTCCGGGACGAGGTTCGCCCCCGTTTCGGGCTGATGCGCGGTCGCGAATTCCTGATGAAGGATGCCTATTCCTTCGATATCGATAAGGACGCGGCCCGCCGCTCCTATAACCGCATGTATGTCTCGTACCTGCGCGCCTTTTCGCGGATGGGCCTGAAGACCATTCCGATGCGCGCCGAAACGGGTCCGATCGGCGGCGATCTTTCGCATGAATTCATCGTGCTGGCCGATACGGGGGAGAGCGGCGTGTTCTGCCACAAGGATCTGCTGGATATGCCGATCCCAGCCGCCGATATCGACTATGAAAGCGATCTGGAGCCGATCGTGCGCCAGCGCACCAATCTCTATGCCGCAACCGAGGACGTCCACGACGCGGTGCGGTTCGAGCAGGAGGTGCCGGAAGATAAGCGCCTGTCGGCGCGCGGCATCGAGGTCGGGCAAATATTCTATTTCGGCACGAAATATTCGGTACCCATGAACGCGGTCGTGACCGGACCCGACGGTAAGGACGTGCCGGTCGAAGGCGGGTCGTACGGTATCGGAATATCGCGCCTGGTGGGTGCGATCATCGAGGCTAGCCATGACGATGCCGGGATCATCTGGCCGGATAGCGTCGCGCCGTTCGATGTCGGGCTGATCAATCTGAAAAGCGGCGACGCGATGGTCGACGCCGCCGCCGCGGATATCTACGCCAAGCTGACTGGTGCCGGAGTCGATGTTCTGTATGACGACCGCGACGAGCGGCCGGGCGGGAAGTTCGCCGCCATGGATCTGATCGGCCTGCCCTGGCAGGTCATCGTCGGTCCACGCGGACTGGCCAATGGCGTTGTCGAACTCAAACGGCGCGCGACAGGCGAGCGGACGGAACTGCCGATCGCCGACGCCGTCGAGCGTTTGGCCGCGGCCTCGCGTTCGGCCGGTATGGTCTGAGACATGATTTTCGGTGCGTTCGAGCGTTTGCTGGCCGGGCGTTATCTGCGTGCACGGCGACAGGAAGGTTTCGTCTCGGTCATCGCGACATTTTCGCTCTTGGGAATGACCTTGGGCGTCGGCACACTGATCGTCGTTATGTCGGTGATGGGCGGGTTTCGGACCGAATTCGTCAGCAAGATATTGGGCCTAAATCCCCACATCATGGTCTCGACCAACGGCCCGATTCAAGATTACAGCGCTCTCAGCGCGAAGATACGGTCCGTCCCAGGCGTGATCGAGGCAATGCCGATCGTCGAGGGGCAGGCGTTGCTCACCTTGAATGGCTACGCCACTGGCATGCTGGTTCGTGGCCTGACGCCCGAGGATTTCCGCGCCAAGGCCGCTTTCGCCGGACATATCGTTGCCGGTAAGGTCGAGGACTTTGGAGAAGACCGGGTCGCAATCGGCCTCGAGATGGCGGCGCGTCTGCGCCTCACGGTGGGCGATCAGATTGTCCTGTTGAGCCCGAAGCTGACCAGCACGCCCTTCGGCACCATGCCGCGCAAGGGCACCTTCACGGTCGGGCTTATTTTCAATCCGGGACTGTCGCAGTTCAGCAGCGGCCTGATGCTGATGCCGCTGGAGGCGGCACAGGGCTTTTTCCAGACCGGCGACGGCGTGACCGAGATCGACGTGAATATCGCTGATCCGGAGAACAGTGTTGGCGCGGCGCATAAGGCCATTGCACAGATTGTCGGTTCCAACTTCAGAGTGATCGACTGGCAACAGTCCAACCTGCTCTATCTGAATACGCTGGATACCGAAAAAAGTACGATGTTTCTGATCCTCACGTTGATCATCCTGGTGGCGGCGTTCAACATCATTTCCAGCCTGATCATGCTGGTAAAGGATAAAAACGCGGATATCGCCATCCTGCGCACGATGGGCGCGACGCGTGGGATGATCATGCGGATATTCTTCTTGGCCGGAGCTTCGATCGGCGTGATCGGGTCTACAAGCGGCGTCGTGCTATCGGTCCTGTTCGTCCGCTACATCGAAACCGTCCGCCATTGGCTCCAGGACCTCACCGGCCGCGATCTGTTCCCGTCGGAGTTGTATCTGTTCTCGCAAATCCCGGCCAAACTAGATTGGGTGCAGATTTTCTATGTTGTCGTCATGGCGCTGGCACTGAGCTTCTTCTTCAGCATCATCCCGGCCTGGCGGGCCTCGCGTGTCGATCCCGTCGAGGCGCTTCGCTATGAATGACGGTCCAACCGCCCTTCGTCTGATCAAGGTCACCCGGGTCTTCGATCAAAGCGGCGAGACGCTCGAAATATTGCGCGGAGCCGATTGCGCCGTTAGCGCCGGTGAACTGGTCGCACTGGTCGGCCCGTCGGGCGCCGGCAAATCGACATTGCTGCATATCGCCGGCCTGCTCGAGCGGCCGACCAGCGGCAGCGTTGAGATTGCAGGTCTCGAGGTCGGTGACCTGAATGACAGCGGGCGGACGTCGCTGCGCCGCAAGACGATCGGCTTTGTTTATCAATTCCATCGCTTGCTGCCCGAATTCAACGCGCTGGAAAATATCGTAGTGCCCCAGATGATCGCCGGTGTGTCGCGCAAGGCGGCAGGGGAGCGGGCGCAGGCTCTGCTCGAGCGCGTGGGCTTGGGCGCACGGGCCACACACCGCCCCGGCAAGCTATCGGGCGGAGAGCAGCAGCGGGTTGCCATAGCCCGCGCCTTGGCCAACGCGCCGGCTCTCCTGCTGGCCGACGAGCCGACAGGAAATCTCGATCCCAAAACGGCCGAGGGGGTGTTTGCGGTCTTGCGCGAACTGATCGCCGAGACGAAATTGGGGGCGTTGATTGCGACTCATAATCTGGATCTCGCCCGCCGCATGGATCGGGTTATCGAGCTCAAGGATGGGTTACTGATCGACGGATAATTGCGCTCCGCGCAGAGGACCATTGATTGAGCCACGCCGATTTTGTCCATCTCCGCGTCCATTCCGCCTATTCTCTGTCCGAAGGCGCGATCAAGGTCAAAGACCTGATCAAGCTGTGCAAAAAGGAAAAGATGCCGGCGGTGGCGGTCACCGATACCGGTAACCTGTTCGGCGCGCTCGAATTCGCCATGGCCGCAGCGGATGAGGGTGTTCAGCCGATCATCGGCGCGCAGTTGGGCATCAAGCGGAACGCCGCGCCTGTTCCGGGCCGTCCGGGTTTGCGTTCGGAACCCGACCAACTCGTGCTCCTGGCTCAAAACGAGGAGGGTTATGCCAACCTGATCAAATTGATCAGCGAGGGCTGCCTTCAGAATGACGACGGCAACACCGCCATATTGCCGCTCGAGGCGCTGGCGGGTTCAACCGATGGTATCATTGCGCTGACCGGCGGATTGGCGGGACCGGCCGGCCGGCTTTTAGCCGAAGGTCAGCGTTCGGCTGCGGAAGCTATGCTGACCCAGCTCGCGGAACTGTTTCCCGGGCGTCTCTATGTCGAGCTGATGCGGCATGGGCTCGATGACGAGAAGCGCATCGAGCCAGCCTTGGTCGAAATGGCGGATGCGATGGATCTGCCGTTGGTCGCGACCAACGAGTGCTTTTTCGCCGACGATTCGATGTATGAGGCGCACGATGCGCTACTGTGCATCGCCGCCGGCACCTATGTCAGCGAGGAAAATCGCCGCCGTGTGACGCCGGAGCATCGGTTCAAGTCGGCGGCGGAAATGCGCAAGCTATTCGCCGACCTCCCCGATGCGGTCGATAATACGATGGTGATCGCCCGGCGCTGTTCTTTCCTGCTGCGGACCCGCAAGCCGCTTCTGCCGGCCTTTCCCACGGTCGAAGGCCGCACCGAGGCAGAGGAACTGCGCGCCCAGGCTGTTGCCGGACTAGAGAAACGCCTGACGGAGCAGGTGTTCAAACCGGACATGGATGAGGCCAGCCTCGCCGCGACTCGGCTGTTCTATGCAGAGCGGTTGGACTTCGAGCTCAACGTCATCACCCAGATGAAATTTCCGGGTTATTTTCTGATCGTGTCCGACTTCATAAAATGGGCGAAGGATCATAATATCCCGGTCGGGCCGGGCCGCGGCTCCGGCGCGGGATCGCTCGTCGCCTGGGTTTTAACTATCACCGATCTCGATCCCATCCGCTTCGGGCTTCTGTTCGAGCGCTTTCTGAATCCTGAACGCGTATCGATGCCCGACTTTGATATCGACTTCTGCCAGGACCGGCGCGACGAGGTCATCTCCTATGTCCAGCAGCGATATGGGCGGGACCGGGTCGCGCAGATCATCACGTTTGGAAAGCTGCAGGCTCGTGCCGTGCTCCGCGATGTCGGTCGCGTTCTGCAGATGCCGTACGGGCAGGTCGACAAGATCTGCAAAATGGTTCCGAACAATCCGGCCCAGCCGGTCACGCTGGCGCAGGCGATCGCCAGCGAGCCTGCGCTCCAGGCGATGCGCGCCGACGACGAGAATGTCGCTCGGCTGATGGACATGGCGCAGAAGCTGGAAGGGCTGTACCGCCACGCCTCGACCCATGCCGCCGGGGTCGTGATTTCAGACCGGCCCCTGCCCGAACTGATCCCGCTGATCCGGGACCAGAAATCCGGCATGCTGGTGACGCAGTTCAACATGAAATATGTCGAGCTGGCCGGGCTGGTGAAGTTCGACTTCCTTGGGCTGACCACACTGACGATTCTTCAGCGCGCGGTCGATCTGCTCGACCATCAGGGCATCTCCGTCGATCTGGCCAGTTTGCCGCTGGAAGATCGGCCCAGCTTCGAACTTATGACGCGCGGCGACACAGTTGGGGTGTTCCAGGTGGAAGGCACCGGAATGCGCGATACGATCAAGCGGATGAAGCCCGACCGGCTGGAAGACGTGATCGCGCTGATCTCGCTCTATCGACCGGGCCCGATGGACAACATCCCGCAATATATCAAGGTGAAGAACGGCGAGGAGAAGCCCGACTATCTCCACCCGTCGCTCGAGCCGACTTTGACCGAGACTTTCGGCATCATCATCTACCAGGAACAGGTGATGCAGATCGCGCAGGTCCTGTCCGGCTACACACTTGGCGGCGCCGATCTGCTCAGGCGCGCCATGGGCAAGAAGATCAAGTCCGAGATGGCGGCGCAACGCGAATTGTTCATCGCCGGCGCGGTCGAACGCGGCGTGGATGCGGCCCAGGCTGGGCAGATTTTCGATCTGGTCGACAAGTTCGCAGGCTATGGGTTCAACAAGTCGCATGCTGCCGCCTATGCGCTGATCGCCTACCAGACCGCCTACCTCAAGGCCAATTATCCGGTCGAGTTTTTGGCGGCCTCGATGGCCTATTCCATCGCCAATACCGATAAGCTGAATGTCTTCAGGCAAGAGATCGACCGGCTGGGGATCAAGCTGTTGCCGCCCGATATCAATCGGTCGACCGAGACCTTTGCGGTCGAAAGCCTGCCAGACGGCACGAAGGCGATCCGCTATGCGCTTGCCGCAATCCGCAATGTCGGCATGCCGGCGATGAAGGCTCTGGTTGCCGAGCGCGACAAGAACGGCCCATTCGCCGACGTGTTCGATCTGATGCGCCGCGCCGACTCCGGCGTGATGAACAAGCGGCAGCTCGAAAGCCTGATCAATGCCGGTGCGTTCGACAGCCTCGAACGTAACCGCGCAAAGCTGTTTGCCTCGGTCGATCTGCTGGTGCGCTTCGCCGCCACCACGGCCGATGAAAAGAAAAGCGGGCAGAACAACCTGTTCGGCGCTGGCCCCGCAAGCCTGCCGGTCCCGGCATTGGCCAATGTACGGGCGCACGACTCAATGGAAGAGTTGCGGCTGGAATTCGAAGCGATCGGCTTTTATCTGTCGGCCCATCCGCTGGATCAGCATGCTAAAGCCCTCGCGCGACTGGGGGTCATCACGCATCGCCAAATGCTGGAGCGGGCAGGGCGCAGCAGTGGAACATCGCGCTATCGTGTGCCCGGCATCGTTACCGGCCGGCAGGAGCGGACGTCGGCCAAGGGCAACCGCTATGCGTTCCTAAGTATGTCGGACATGACCGGTAGTTACGAAGCGACGGTGTTTTCCGAGCTGCTGGCCGTGCATCGCGACATCATGGTCGCTGGGCAAGCGCTGATCCTGACGATCGACGTTCAAAAGACTGGGGACGAGATACGCCTGACTTGCCAGGGCATCGAGCCGCTGGATAAGGCTGTCGAAAATTCCGCCGCTGGGCTCAAGATATTGATCGAAAGCGGCGACGGCGTTGCATCGCTGCGCGACATTCTCGCCCGCGAAGGCAAGGGGCGGGGCCAAGTCAGCGTTGTGGTCACCGAGCCGGCGCGGGAAATCGAGCTGAAATTGCCCGGCGCCTGGACCATCTCAGGAAAATGCCGGACAGCGATCAAAGCGCTGCCCGGCATCGTCGAAGTTCAGGAACTGTAAGCCAAGCTCACATGGTCGGTGCGGCTGCCGGCGCGGCAGGCGGCGCGCCCGGAGCCGGCGCGATGCGGATCACGGTCGGGCCGATCGCGTTCAACACTTCCCGCGCGTCGTAAGCGTAGGGGTTGTTTGCCGGCTTGGGGCCGCGATAGGTCACGATATCGGCGATCGCATCGTAGGAATTGATCGGGCGGGTATAATCGATGCCGCCACCAAAACCACCGAAGCCAGGTCCGCCGAAGCCGCGACGCCAGCCCCAACCGCCGCCCCAGCCCCATGCCAGGTCGTCGCCGTAATTCTCATAGGCGGTGCTCTTGTCGACGTCCTTGTTGACGATGATGAAATAGTCGCCGCCATTCTGCAGAGTGACCTCGGCCGCCCGGTAAAGCATATAAGTATCGACCGTTTGGCGCGTGGTCAGCGAATTCCCGCGGAATGAAATGCGGAACCGGTTGGCTTCGATTCGCTGCGTGCTGTAGCCGTCGTCATTCTGGGTGAGTGCGGGCTTGTAAGGGGTCGGCGTCTGACAAGCGGCGACTAAAACTAGGCAAAGCGCTGCGGCTGCGTGGCGAAGAATGCCCGTGCGCATGATAAACTCTCCTCTTTCCGCGCCTACGGCGCTTTGGTTTTCGATGGTGCGTCGCAGGTGCCTGATCCACTTCTTGCACTTGCGTATCGTACCTACTCGCATAAACCCCGAAGACGGCGATTTATTCCATCCTATTCGGATGGATTTCAATGTTTTGGCATAATCGGCTCGGGCGGCCCGCCGCGACGGACCGGTGATATCTCGCTCGTCGCGCTGCTCGGAGCGACCTTGCCGATATAGGTAATCCCACTGCTGGGCTTTGAGCTGCCGACGGCCGGAGCCTCCCACCACTGGCATAGATGGCTGTCGGCGGTATCGAGCATCGTTACCCGACTATCGAAGCATCCCGGTTCGTCGGCAATGTGACCATCTCATACCGCCTGACCGCGTTTTCGGCATGCGCAGCCGGCGGCACGAACGAGCTGACCGCCGCCAATGACGGCATGGAAAGGGTTGTCAGGCTGCGGATATCGATTATCTCCTCGGACCGGGATCGACGCCACGGCGCCGATTGTCATTTCGCGTTTAACCCTATATATCAGCCCGGCCCGCAAGCCTCTGGCGCGCGGGTAATTCACACGCGGGCTAGGTGGCCATCCGGAAACGATCCGGTGCTGCTCCGGTGTCCTTGAATGGACCAATCCCGCGGAGGCATCAACCGGAACGGAAAGAATATCATGGCTCTTCCTAACTTTACGATGCGTCAGCTTTTGGAAGCGGGCGTTCACTTCGGTCACCACACGCGTCGCTGGAACCCGCTGATGAAGCCCTTCATCTTCGGTGTCCGCAATAACGTCCACATCATCGATCTCGAGCAGACCGTGCCGATGCTGCAACAGGCGCTGTTGGCCGTGCGCGAGGTCGCCGCCAATGGCGGTCGCATCCTGTTCGTCGGTACCAAGCGGCAGGCGCAGGATAAGGTGGCCGCCGCCGCTCAGCGCTGCGGACAGTATTATGTCAATCACCGTTGGCTCGGCGGCATGCTGACCAATTGGAAGACCATGTCGCTGTCGATCAAACGCCTGCGCGAACTCGACGAGCAGCTTGCCGATCATTCCCGCCAGGCGGGTCTGACCAAGAAGGAATTGCTGCAGCTGACGCGCGAGCGGGACAAGCTGGACCGCGCCCTCGGCGGGATTAAGGAAATGGGCGGTATTCCCGACATCATGTTCATCATCGATGTGCCGCGCGAAGAGATCGCGATCCAGGAAGCCACCAAACTTAAGATTCCGGTGGTGGCGATTTGCGACTCGAATGCCAATCCCAAGGGCGTGACCTATCCGGTGCCCGGTAACGACGATGCCCTGCGGGCGATTGAACTGTATTGCGATCTCGTTTCGGGTGCAGTCCTGGACGGGTTGCAGGCCGAATTGATCGCCTCCGGCGTCGATGTGGGCGAAATGGAAGAAGCGCCTGCCGAAGAGATCCCCGAGGCGATCGAAGCCGAAGCGATCCCCGCGGCGGAAGGCGAGTCTGCTCAACCGTCTGCTTAGTTAACACCACCCATTAGCGGCCCGATTTACGGATAAATCTATTATGGCTGAAATTACTGCCACTCTGGTTAAAGACCTGCGCGAGAAGACAGGCGCTGGAATGATGGATTGCAAGAATGCGCTCACGGCGTCGGCCGGCGACGTAGAAACTGCGATCGACTGGCTCCGCAAGAAAGGCCTTGCGGCGGCGGCCAAGAAGTCCGGTCGCGTCGCGGCCGAAGGTTTGGTGGGCGTTGCGGCGGGTCCGCGTGAGGGTGCTGTTGTAGAAGTCAATGCCGAAACCGATTTCGTCGCACGTAACGATCAGTTTCAGGCTTATGTGCAGGCGGTGGCAAAGCTCGCTTTGACCTCATCAGCGGACATGGAAAGCCTGAAGCAAATGCCGCATCCGAGCGGCCGCTCGGTCGCCGAGGAGTTGACTCATTTGATCGCGACGGTCGGTGAGAACATGTCGCTACGCCGTGCGGTTAAGCTGTCGGTCAATCACGGTGTCGTATCGACCTATATCCACAATGCGCTCGCACCCGGCTTGGGGCGAATCGGCGTGCTGGTTGCGCTCGAATCGACCGGCGATGCCGAAAAGCTTTCCGCCCTGGGCCGACAGATTGCGATGCATGTCGCGGCTGCAAAGCCGGATGCGCTGCGGATCGAGGATGTCGACCAGGCTGCGCTCGGACGCGAGCGAGCGATTCTTGTCGATCAAGCCAGAGCTTCGGGAAAGCCCGATGCGATCATCGAGAAGATGGTCGAGGGCCGGCTGCGCAAGTACTATGAGGAAGTGGTGCTTCTCGAGCAGGTGTTCGTCGTCGATGGCGAGACCAAGGTCGCCAAGGTAGTCGAGAATGCGGCCAAAGATGTCGGCGCGCCCGTCGTGCTGACCGGCTTTGTCCGTTTCGCGCTCGGCGAAGGTATCGAAAAGCCGGAAGGCGATGATTTTGCGGCAGAAGTCGCGAAGATGGCGCACTGAAGAAACGCTCACACATGTCGTCAAACCCACCTTATCGGCGCGTTCTCCTGAAGGTTTCCGGCGAAGCGCTGATGGGGGACCTGGAATACGGCCTTGATTCGGTGACCGTCGATCGGGTTGCGACTGAAGTTAAGGCGGTCGTCGCGCTAGGTATCCAAGTATGCCTGGTCATCGGCGGCGGCAATATCTTCCGGGGCATTTCCGGCGCGGCGCGGGGTATGGAGCGGGCTTCGGCCGATTATATGGGCATGCTGGCCACCGTGATTAATTCACTAGCCATGCAAAGCGCGCTCGAACGGCTGGGCGTGCAGACGCGGGTTCAATCCGCCATTCCGATGTCGACGGTCTGTGAGCCCTATATTCGCCGCCGGGCCGTGCGACACATGGAAAAAGGCCGTGTGGTGATCTTCGGCGCTGGCACCGGCAATCCGTTTTTCACCACCGATACCGCCGCGGCATTGCGCGCATCGGAAATGGGATGCGACGCCTTGTTGAAGGGCACGAAGGTCGACGGGGTTTACAGCGCCGATCCCAACAAAGTGAAGGATGCGGTTCGCTACGAACGCTTGACCTATCTCGACGTGCTTTCGCAAGACTTGCAGGTCATGGATGCGGCGGCGATTTCACTCGCCCGTGAAAACAAGATTCCCATTCTAGTTTTCTCGATCACCGAGCATGATGGCTTCGCCAATATCTTCCGTGGTTGCGGCCGGTATACTGTCGTAACCGAAGGCGAGTAGTTTCCGGTGCCGGGTTGCGATAAGGCCCGAACGGCAATAGAGGGAAATCTCAAATGAGTGACGCGCGTTTGGACGATTTCGCACGCCGTATGGATGGTGCCCTTGAGGCGCTGCGCAAGGAATTTGCCGGTCTGCGTACCGGGCGTGCATCGGTCAATCTACTCGATCAGATTCAGGTCGATGCCTACGGCGGAACGATGCATCTGTCCGGGCTTGCGACAGTCAGCGTCCCTGAGGCACGGCTGATCACGGTTCAGGTTTGGGACAAGACGGTCCTCAAGGCAGTGGATAAGGCAATCCGCGAATCGGGCCTCGGCCTCAATCCGCAACAGGATGGCGGCATCATCCGCGTGCCGATTCCGGAGCTTAACGAAGAGAGACGCATAGAATTGGCGAAAGTCGCCGGTAAATATGCCGAGCAGGCGCGGGTTGCCATCCGAAATGTTCGGCGTGACGGCATGGAAATGCTGAAGCGACTGGAGAAAGATAATGAAATCTCCGAGGATGAACACGAGAAGCTATCTGGCGAGATGCAACGTCTGACCGACCAGCACACGAAAAAGGTCGATGAGGCGTTCCAATCAAAGGAAAGGGAGATCAAACAGATCTGATGACCGCCGCTGCCGACCTTGCAACCGATATAGGGCCGCGGCATGTTGCGGTTATCATGGATGGCAATGGCCGTTGGGCCCAAGCCAAAGGCATGTTTCGTACCGCAGGTCATCGTAGCGGAATGGAAGCGGTGCGCCGCATCGTCGAATCCGCGCGCGCGCTTGAACTTCCCTATCTGACGATCTTCGGTTTTTCCGCCGAGAATTGGGGCCGTCCGGTCGAGGAAGTCGAGGAGCTTATGCTGCTCCTGCGGCTGTACCTGCGCAGCGAGATCGCCGATCTTCACAAGAATGGCGTCCGGCTAAGGGTCATCGGCGAACGTTCAAGGCTTGCCCCGGATATAGTCAATCTGATCGAACATGGTGAAGCGTTGACGGCGGGAAATTCGCAACTGAATTTCACGGTAGCACTGAGCTATGGCGGTCGGCAGGATGTCGTGCAAGCGGCTCGCAAGCTGGCGAGCGCTGCGGCGGCCGGTGAGATCGCGCCGGACGCGATCGATCAAGATTTGATCTCCAGACATCTCTGGACGGCGGATTTGCCCGACCCCGACCTGGTAATCAGGACCTCCGGCGAGCAGCGGATCAGCAACTTCTTCCTGTGGCAGTCGGCCTATGCGGAGCTGGTGTTTTTGGATACCCTCTGGCCAGATTTTTCAAAAGCCGACCTTGAGAATGCCATCCGTGAATTCCGTCGGCGCGAGCGCCGCTATGGCGCCGTTGTCAGTAGTCGCTGACCGACGGAATCTTGTCTACCGGGTAGCGTCCGGGGCGGTGTTGGCGCCACTGATATTGCTATCGGCATTCCTGCCTTACCCGCTTTTCGACGTGATCATTGCTATCTCTTCGGCGATTGGTCTGGGCGAGTGGGTTAAGCTGGTCACCGGTCGACCGCATCGCTGGGTGTGCGCGACGCCATTCGTCATTTTGGGTATCTATTGGTATATTGATGCCGAAGCGGCTCTTTTTGCGCTGACTGCGCTTGCACTCGCGATCGCCGCGATAGTGGGGCGGGGGTTGAACAGCAAGGGGCTCGTTGCCTTCGGTTTGCCATATGTAAGCCTGACAATGCTGTCGCTGGCGTGGTTGCACGATTCGTTCGGCGCTGGCTGGCCATTTGTCTTTTTTGTCTTCTTTGTCGTTTGGGCGAGCGATATCGGGGCATTCGTTGTGGGACGCAGTTTGGGCGGGCCGCGGCTGGCGCCGCAAATCAGCCCGAACAAAACCTGGTCGGGTTTTTTTGGTGGGCTGGGATTCGCCGCGGCAGTGGCAGTATGCTTATCTGTTGCTGCCAACGCTTCGAAACCGTGGCAAGTTGTGGAGATCGCAATCGGACTATCATTGTTGGGACAGGGTGGTGATTTGTTCGAGTCGGCAGTGAAGCGAAAATTTGGCGTGAAAGATTCTGGCAATTTGATCCCGGGCCACGGCGGGATGCTAGACCGGATCGACGCGCTATTGTGGGCTGCCCCGTTTTTCGCCCTGTTGCATATGTTCGGCCTTACCGCGGGTTTATCACCATGAGTCAATCCAAAGCACGTCGGGTCACCATTCTGGGGGCAACAGGTTCGGTTGGCACCAGTACGCTGAGTCTTATCGAAGAAAATCCAGGGAAATATGAAGTCGAAGCCCTGACGGCAAATCGCGATGTCGATTCGCTTGCCGCGATCGCGCGCCGTGTCGGCGCCAAGCTCGCGGTTGTCGCCGATTCGACTTGTTACAGCGCCCTGAAAACCGCGCTTTCCGGCAGCGGGATCGAAGCGGCGGCGGGTGATCAGGCGGTCGTCGAAGCCGCTGGCCGTCCAGCCGATCTGGTGATGGCGGCGATCGTCGGTGCCGCTGGTCTCCATTCGACCCTCGCCGCTTGCAGATCCGGCGCCGCCGTGGCTTTCGCCAATAAAGAGTGTCTGGTTTGCGCCGGGCCGTTGATGCTAGCCGAGGTTGCCAAGCACGGCACGCGGCTCCTACCGGTTGATAGCGAACATAGCGCGGTCTTTCAGGTCTTTGATGCCGCGCGCAAGGGATCGGTCGTCAAAATCATACTAACGGCGTCGGGCGGCCCCTTCCGGACTTGGCCGCGGGCACGGATGGAGGGGGCGTCGATCGCCCAGGCTGTCGCTCACCCGATCTGGTCGATGGGGTCGAAAATCTCGATCGATAGCGCGACCATGATGAACAAAGGCCTTGAGATCATCGAGGCCCATTTCCTATTCGGCCTTCCCGAGTCGCAAGTTGATGTCGTTGTGCATCCGCAGTCGGTGATCCACTCGATGGTCGAGTACGAGGATGGATCGACGCTGGCGCAGCTCGGGACGCCGGATATGCGGACTCCCATCGCTGTGGCAATGGCTTGGCCCGACCGCATGCCGGTCAGCGGCGCCACTCTCGATCTGGCTAAGATCGGACAATTGACCTTCGAACCCGCCGACCCGATCCGGTTTCCAGCGCTAGCGCTGGCCAGACACGCCTTGCAAATGGGGGGGGACGCACCTACAATTCTGAATGCTGCCAACGAGACGGCGGTCGCGCGTTTTCTTGCGGGCCACATTGGTTTCCTAGATATTGAGCGGGTAGTGGAAAGCGCACTTGGAACGCTCCCCAGTATGATTCCCGGCTCGATCGATGATGTCGTCGCCGTCGATAAAGAAGCGCGGCTCTACGCCGAGGACTTCATCGGAACGCGGCTGACACGCCGCTCCGTCAGCACAGCTTCGTAAGGACGAACGATGGCGCATATTATCGGATCTCTGCAGGGCTTATTGCACTGGCTCATTCATGCCGGCCCGATCTATATCGTGGCGCTCTCGATCCTCGTGTTCGTGCATGAGTTCGGCCATTTTTGGGTCGCGCGCCGCTGCGGTGTAAAGATCGAAGCATTTTCAATTGGCTTCGGCGGAGAGCTGTTCGGATGGACCGATCGCCTGGGCACCAGGTGGCGGGTTGCGTGGTTACCTATCGGCGGCTTCGTCAAGATGTTCGGCGATGCGGACGCGTCCAGCCGGCCTGACACGGCCGCCGCCGCGCAGATGGATGCGGAGGCGCGGCGCGTTTCCTTTACTCACAAAAAGCTCTGGCAGAAGGCGCTGATAGTTGCGGCTGGGCCGGCTGCAAACTTCCTTTTTGCCATCGTCATTATGGCCGTCCTTTTCTCCACGATCGGGCAGCCGTTCACGCCGCCGGTGATCGGCAGCGTCGTGCCGGGTTCGGCGGCCGAGAAAGCCGGGTTGATGGCGGGCGACGTGGTCGAGAGCGTCGATGGCGTGACCGTCAGGCGCTTCGAGGAACTGCGGCAAATGGTTGTCCTTGGTACCGGCGACCCGTTGACGTTGACGTTGATGCGCAAAGGGCAGGCGATGACGCTGGTCGCGACCCCACAGATCGTCGAGGAAGACGATCTGCTCGGCAACAAGACCAAGGTTGGCAGGTTGGGTATGATGCCTTCTGGCCAATTCGTCATGCGCCACGAAGATCCGGCAACGGCGTTATGGCAGGCGACTCGCGAGACATGGTCGATCACGGCGTCATCGTTGACGGCGATTGGCCAGATGATCACCGGGCGGCGAAGCTCGGATGACCTGCGGGGGCCGATCGGTATGAGCCAGGTAATCGAGCAAGTATCACACGAAGGCTTCATTCCGCTGGTTCAACTGGTGGCCTTGCTGTCGATCAGCCTGGGCTTGATCAATCTTTTTCCCATTCCAGTGCTGGACGGCGGTCATCTGCTGTTCTATGCAATCGAGGCGGTAAGCAGGCGGCCGGTGAGCGATCGTGCCTTGGCTGTCGGCTTTCGTGTAGGGTTTGCCTTGATCGTGTCGTTCTATGTATTCGTGATGTGGAATGACATTACAAAGCATATCTAGACGTTACTTCCGGAACTTAATCCTAAGGTTGATAGATAGATGAACCGGTGGGTTGCACCGCTGCTCCTGACGGCTGCTCATGCTGCGCCCTTCACCCTACCGGTGTTGGCGCTTATGCCTGCAGTCGCACTCGCTCAGCAAGACGGAGTTATTCGCGACATTCGTGTCGAGGGTACCCAGCGTATCGAAGCCGGCACCGTCCTGTCCTATATGACGGTCAAGCCCGGCGATCCGTTCGATTCCGCACAGGAGGACGCGTCGCTCAAGAATCTGTTTGCGACCGGCTTGTTCGCGGATGTCACGTTTCGCCGCGACGGCAACGTACTGGTCGTCCTGGTTGCAGAAAATCCGATCGTCAACAAGATTGCATTCGAGGGTAACAAAAAGCTCGAGAGCAACAAGCTGACGGACGAGATTCAGATCAAGCCGCGCACCGTCTATACGCGCACTCGCGTCCAAGCAGATGTTGACCGTATTCTTGAGCTCTATCGTCGCGCCGGCCGCTATTCCGCCAGGGTAGAACCCAAGGTCGTGGTGCTCGATCAGAATCGCGTCGATCTCGTGTTTGAAATCGATGAAGGCCCACGCACGCCGGTCAGCCGCATCAATTTCGTCGGCAATCACGCCTATGACGGCGATAATTTGCGCGACGCTATTCTGACGAAGGAAGCGATCTGGTGGCGTTTTCTGACGTCGAATGACAGCTATGATCCAGATCGTCTGCAATATGACAAGGAATTGCTCCGCCGATTTTACCTGTCCAACGGCTTCGCGGATTTCCGAGTCGTATCGGCGGTGGCGGAGCTCACTCCCAATCGCCAGGACTTCTTCATCACGTTCACGATCGATGAAGGTGAGAAATATAACTTCGGCAAGGTAGACATCCGCGGGGAATTGAAGGGGCTGGATACGGCGACCCTTACCGACTACCTGCTGACGCACGAAGGCGACGTCTATAGCGCAAATAAGATCGAAGACACGGTCGTCGCTCTTAGCCAGGCGGTGACGCAGCAGCATTACGCGTTCGTCGATGTGCGGCCGGAGTTCACTAAGAATCGCGACACGCACACGATCGATATCACCTACGATGTCAGCGAAGGCCCGCGGATTTTTGTCGAACGGATCAATATTTCAGGTAACGAGACGACCGTCGACGAAGTGATTCGCCGCGAGATGAAACTGGCTGAAGGGGATGCCTTCAACCAGGACCTGCTCAAGAAATCCGAGCAGAATCTGAAGGACCTCGATTATTTCGAAAAGGTCAACGTCACCAACATTCCCGGATCCGAACCCGACAAAACCATTGTCGATGTAAAGGTGACGGAGAAGAGTACCGGTGAGGTTTCGGTCGGTGCAGGTTATTCAGGTCTGGATGGCGCGTTCGCGCAGTTCAATATACGCCAGCGCAATCTTTTCGGCGAAGGCAAGGATCTGCAGTTCGGCGCCCAATTGGCGAGTTACTATCAGCAGCTGAATATTGCCTATACCCAACCCTATCTGCTGGGGCGCGATATCGCGGCTGGTTTCGATATTATCCGCAACGTCCAGAACTACACACAGAATTACAGTTACAATCAGGAGAAGACCGGGTTCGATCTGCGCGCGGGCTATGCTCTGTCGGACTCTCTTCGTCAGACGCTGACCTATAGCCTCACAGCGAACCAGATTACGAACATCCAGCCAGGGGCATCATTCTTTATCTTTGAGCAGGCCGGGTTGCGTTATACCTCGCAGATCGGACAGGCGCTGGTTTTCGACAAGCGCGACGCGCGGATCGACACGACCAAAGGTTATATACTCAGCCTTCAGACCAACCTCGCCGGTTTGGGTGGCACCGACCATTATTTCCAGACAGTGGCAAAGGCTGGGTATTATTATCCGATCGCCGACGGTTGGGTCCTGAATGCCCGGATCGAAGCCGGCGATGTCGTTGGGTTGGGCGAAAAGGTGAATATTGAAAGCCGCTTCTTTGTTGGTGGCGATAATTTACGAGGTTTCCGCGTAGCCGGTATCGGTCCGCGCGACGTGACAACCCACGATCCACTCGGCGGCGACTATTATTACACCGGCTCGCTTGAAACGAGCATTCCTCTCGGGCTGCCGCAGGAATATGGAATCAAGATGTTCGGCTTTACGGACTTCGGTGCGCTTGGCGGCATTGAGGAAAGCAACCAGCCGATTGTGATTAATGGTGTTTCGGTGTTGCCCAACCCGGGTGGCATTTTCCAGAGCTTCGCTCTGCGCGCGTCGGCGGGCATCGGTGTTTCTTGGAAGTCGCCGTTTGGCCTGGTGCGCGTCAATATTGCCTACCCATTCCTGAAGCAGAGCTTGGACAAGGGTCAGGTTCTGAATTTCAATTTTGGATCTCATTTCTAGAAGGTTTTCGTCCATGCGTAGTTATAAATTGCTTTTCGGGCTTGCGCTTCTCGGCGCGGTATCGGGCGTGTCGATGGGCATGGCCCAAACTCCAGCTGCCGCACCGGCGGCTGCGCCGATTGTGGGGCCGGCCCCGGTTGCGCCGACAGTCGCGATCGTCGATATGCAGCGTGTCCTGGTGGAGTCAGCCGCGGGCCGAAGCATCCAAACCCAACTCGATGGCGAGCGCCGCAAGATCCGGGATCAGGTGACGAAGCTTGACGATGAAATCAAAGCCGCTGAAAACGACTTTCGACGGCAACGGGCGGTGATGGCTCCGGATGCGCAGAATCAGCAAATCCAGGCGCTGCAGGCCAAACAGGCAGATGCACAACGTGTCGTGCAGGATCGCCAGGAAGCATTCCAGAAGGGGCAGAACGACGCGGTTGCCGTTGTTGGCGATAATATGCGCGATATCGTGCAACAGCTTGCGGGCGAGCGTCACATCGGAATGGTCCTCCGCAAGGAACTCGTCATCTCCTATTCGGATAAGAACATGGACATCACCGACGATGTAATTCAGCGCCTCAACACCAAGTTGCCCACGGTGACGGTCACCATTCCTGCGCCTGGCGCTACGCAAGCAGGAACTGCATCCGCGCCGGCGGCCGCTGCCGATAAAGCTCCGAAGAAGAAATGATCTCCAATGCCGGGCGCTGAGATTTCGCAACGCCACAGAGCGATGGGTCCGAGATAGAGTAGATTTGTGATGGAGCTGCAACAAGAATCAAACGAGCGCGGGGTCTGCCTGGATATCGGCCAACTCCTCAAGATGCTTCCGCATCGTTACCCGATCCTGATGATTGACCGGCTCGAGGAAATCGTAATCGACCATAGCGCGGTCGGGATTAAAAACGTTTCGATAAATGAACCCTTTTTCCAGGGACATTTCCCAGAGAAGCCGATTATGCCCGGTGTTCTGATCATCGAAGCCATGGCGCAGACCGCCGCTGCGCTGGTCGTTTATACGATTGGCAACACGGTGGAGGGGCGCTTAGTTTATTTCATGTCGGTCGAAAACGCGCGCTTCCGGAAGCTCGTAGTGCCAGGCGATCAATTGCGCGTACATGTCGAGCGTATTCATAAACGCCGCAACGTCTGGAAGTTCAAAGGCGAAGCGAAGGTCAATGGCGTCATTTGCGCTGAAGCGATCTATACCGCGATGATTGTTGATGAGTAGCTCGCTGACGCCGGCTTTGACCAACTCATCAAAAACCGCGGTTACGGTCCACCCAACGGCGATTATTCATCCTAAAGCCATCCTGGGTGAGGGGGTCGAGATTGGCCCCTATTGTGTCCTCGGTCCCGACGTCGTCGTAGGCGACCGCGTGCAAATGATTAGCCATGTCGTGATCGATGGCCGGACGACCATTGGCGCCGATTCGATCATCTTTCCGTTCGCGTCACTGGGTCAGGCCCCACAGGACCTCAAATATAAGGGCGAACCCTCTACACTCGAGATCGGCGCGCGCAGCCGCATCCGCGAACAGGTGACAATGAATCCGGGCACCGAGGGCGGGGGCATGGTGACCCGCGTCGGCGACGATGGTCTGTTCATGGTCGGCTGTCATGTCGCGCATGATTGCATCCTGGGCGACCATATCATTATGGCCAACAACGCGACCCTGGCGGGGCACGTCGTCATGGGCGATTTCGCGGTGCTCGGCGGGCTGTCGGCGGTGCATCAGTTCGTCCGCATTGGCCCGCACGCGATGGTGGGTGGCATGACTGGCGTCGAGCAGGATGTCATCCCCTTCGGGCTGGTCATGGGTGACAGGGCGCGGCTGACCGGTCTCAACCTGGTCGGCATGGAGCGCAGGGGCTTTCCCCGTGAAGACATACAGGGCGTGCGCAGCGCTTATCGCGTGCTGTTCGGACCGGACGGCACGCTGGCGGAACGCATCGAGGAAGTGGCGCAGGCCTTTTCCGCGAACCAGTATGTGCGGCAGATCATCGAGTTCGCCCGCGCCAAGTCGAGCCGTGGGCTATGCCAGCCGCGCGCTCAGAATGGCGGCTGAAGAGGGGCGACCGCTCGGTATCCTGGCGGGTGGCGGGACGCTGCCCAGGCGCGTAGCTGAGGCGGCGGCGGCGCAAGGCAGACCGGTCTTCATTGTCGCCTTCACCGGCCAGTTCGAGCAGGCGACGGTCGCGGGCTTTCCCCATATATCGCTCAGGATCGGCGAGGCTGGACGCATCCTGTCGGAAATGCGGAAGGCTGGCGTGGTCGATCTCGTCATGGCCGGTGGGGTCAGGCGGCCCAGCCTGTCTGAACTGGGTCTCGACTGGCGCGGGGTGCAGCTTTTCGCGCGCATCGGCGCCGGCGCCCTCGGCGACAATGGCTTGCTGGCGGCGATCGGTCGGGAATTGGAACGCGAGGGTTTCAAGCTTGTGGGCGCCAGCGAGATATTGGACAGCGGAGCGGTGGCTATGGGCGCGCTGGGTTGGCACCAGCCTGACGAACAGGCTCACGCGGACATCGCGCACGGCGTGAAAGTGGCGCGGGCACTGGGCGTCGTCGATGTCGGCCAATCTGTGGTCGTACAGCAAGGGCTGGTGCTGGGGGTCGAGGCGATCGAGGGCACGGATGCGCTGCTTCAGCGAGCCGGACCATTGCGGCGCGAGGGTCTGGGCGGCGTCCTGGTCAAGATCGCCAAGCCGCAACAGGATCGACGCATCGACCTGCCCACCATTGGACCGGCGACGGTAGCGCTCGCGGCTGCGGCGGGGCTGCGCGGCATCGCGGTCGAGGCGGGCAGCACCATCATCCTGGATCAAGCTACGACAATCGACGCGGCGGATGCGGCGGGGCTCTTCGTCATCGCGCTGGACCCAAAGGCGGCATGAGCCAGACCAACGCTCTGGTCTATATCATCGCCGGCGAGCCCTCGGGCGACCTGCTGGGCGGCAGCCTGATGGCGGCGCTGCGGGCGCGGACGGGCGATAAGATCCGCTTCGCGGGCGTCGGCGGCCCCAGGATGACCGAGCAAGGGCTGACCTCGCTGTTCCCCATGACCGAGCTGGCAGTGTTCGGCTTGGCGGAGATACTGCCCAAGATTGCCCATCTGAAGCGGCGCGGCGAGGAGACGGTCGCAGATATCGCGCGGCTGAGCCCTGATGCATTGGTGACGATCGATGCGCCCGGCTTTGCCCTCAGGGTGTCGGAACGGGTTGTGCCCCTGGGCCTTCCCCGCATCCACTATGTCGCGCCCTCGGTCTGGGCCTGGAAGCCGGGGAGGGCGGCGAAGATCGCTAAGTATCTCACCCATCTGATGGCGCTGCTGCCCTTCGAACCTCCCTACTTCACGAAGGAAGGGCTGACTTGCACGTTCGTCGGCCATCCTGCCATAGAGGGCAAAGCGGGCACGGGCGACGGGGCGGCGTTTCGGGCGCGGCACGGCATCGGCCCGGATCGGCAGGTGCTGGTCCTGCTGCCTGGCAGCAGGACAGGCGAGATCGATCGAATGTTGCCTGTGTTCCTGGAGGCGCTGAAGCAGCTCCAGGCCGGGCGAGGGGCGTTCACCATCGTGGTGCCTGTCCCGTCCTATCTGGCGGAGAAGGTTCGCGCCAGTTTGGCCAAATCCGCCCTCGATTGGGTGCTCATTGAAGACGATGCGGAGAAGTTCAACGCTTTCGCGGCGGCGGAGCTCGCTCTAGCCAAGTCGGGGACGGTGACATTAGAGCTGGCACTGTCGGGCGTACCAACGATAATCGGCTATAAAATCAACAGATTAACCCATTTAATCGCGATCAGGATGACATTCGGCAAATATGCCGGCCTGCCAAACGTGATACTGGACCGGCCGCTGATGCCGGAGCTGCTGCAATATGACTGCACGCCGGAGCGGCTGGTGGTCGAAATGGCCAGGCTGCTGGACGATCCAGCGGCGCGGCAGGCGCAGCTGGAGGGAG